>CADCOO010000171.1 GCA_902803085.1 uncultured Planctomycetota bacterium | reverse complement strand
TTCGCTCTCGTCGTAAATGTTAATGAACTTCGAGCCGTCCTCGGCGGGCTTCTCCATAGGATCGGAGTATACGACGCGCGCTTCGATTTCGGCGATGCGCTTCTTCGCCTTGGTCGAGAGTTCTTTCTTACCGAGCTCTTCGCGGAAATGCTGCATTTCGTCGGAGCCCTTCTCGTAGAGCGCCGTCGGCTTATTCAACTTCTTCTCCTCCGAACGAAGAGGTCGAATCGACGGCGTCGTCAGCGCGCGCAATCGCGCGCTATCGCCCGAATTAGCCGCATTGTCCTGCGCCGCGCCGCTCGCCGCCATAAAGGAAGCCGCCGCGATCGCCAACGCCGCGCGACAGAATCTATTCCATGCCATATCTCGACTCCTACGACGGCGCGCTCGCGTCGTCCTATGTATCTTTGTCTTTAAAACCCACGTTCAGCGTCTCAACGACGCCGCGTCCATTATATCTTAAGCAAGACGCGGCGAATTATCAAGCGTCGATCCGACCTTTTCGGGAACTTTTCATGTAAAAATAAACGCGCTTTTCAGATTATGTCGAAAAAAGTATCGTCGACGCCAGGTTTGTCTTTCACGCGGTCCGACGTCGGCGTTTAACTCGCTTACTATCAAGAAATGAAAAAGCGCGCGTCTCGAAACGAAAACGCGCGCGTCTTCATAACGCCAACGCAGTTTAAGCGACGACTATTTCGCGGCTTTCTTAACGGCCTTCTTGGTCGCTTTCTTAGCGGCGGCGGCGGGCGCGGCCTTCTTGACGGCCTTCTTAGCGGCGGCGGCGGGCGCAGCCTTCTTGACGGCCTTCTTAGCGGCGGCGGCGGGCGCGGCCTTCTTGACGGCCTTCTTAGCGGCGGTAGCGGGCGCAGCCTTCTTGACGGCCTTCTTAACGGCGGCGGCGGGCGCAGCCTTCTTAACGGCCTTCTTAGCGGCGGTAGCAGGCGCAGCCTTCTTGACGGCCTTCTTAGCGGCGGCGGCAGGCGCGGCTTTCTTAGTCGCTTTCTTTACGACTTTCGCGTCGGCGCAAGCGGCAGTCGCGCAGGATTTCTTGCAGCATTTCTTGGGGGCGGCGGTAGCGACCGTCTTTTTCGTGGCTTTCGGCATAGTTTTCTTCCTGTTTTTGACGTCTAAATAATTTCGGATTATAAACCGTGCGGTTAACCGTTAATCTGCAGGATTCTAAACTGATCCAGACGGAACCGCGCTAAAAATATGTCAATACTCTATTATCGTCAAAATTTTCACTCTTTACAGTAGCAATCTTTCGGATAAGGACGTTTTTTTGCTTTTTTTAGGAAAAATTTGCTCAAACTGTCTTGTATAGCTCTGGTTGTGGTCAAGTTCAGCTAACCGAAGGGTCGCGACGAGCGCTAATGTATAAATAGGCAAAATAGAAAATACGCTCCATTTCTGTCAGCAATTCCCAAAAAACATTTTCTTTCAGTTAAGTCGGCGCCGGGCGTTGGCCGACAAATGGAATGTTCAATTTGTTCGCGGCGAATTGCCAAGTTCGACGCGAGAAATACGTCAAAACACAGCCTCAAACGCTACGCGCTTCCCACTTGCGGCGCGCGGAGCTATCGATTTTACGATTGAGCGATTAGTCCAATGACATATTTGACACACTGGTTAAAACGCGCTAAACGAGCAGGCGTCGCCGTTATGGCCGTCGCTATCTGTTGCGCTATGACAAATCGAGCGACCTACTCCTATGGACAGACGGAACGATGGTCGCGATCGCCGCGATCGCACTTTGTTCAAGTCGTTCAGGAGACGAGTCGGTCCGTCGTCAGTATTCAGGGAGAAAAGCAGTATGAAGTTGGCAAGCGCTCCTTCGGTCGCGACGCGCAGTACGACGTCTTTAACGGGATGGGAACCGGCGTCGTCGTCGACGAAAGAGGCTATATTATTACGAACTACCACGTCGTCAAAGGACTCCTTAAACTAGAGGTCGTTACTTCTGACGGCGAGCGCTATCGCGACGTCGAACTCATTCGCAACGACGTTGAGACCGATCTTGCGCTACTCAAAATTAAGCCCAAGGCCCCGCTCCAGAAGATTCGCATGGGGCGCGTCGAGCGCATTATGCCGGCGGAGGACGTCTACGCTATCGGCAATCCGTTTGGATACAACTGTTCCGTCTCGCGCGGAATCGTCAGCGCCGTCGATCGTCCCCTCGAGGTCAACGAAAACCTATCGTACGACCGCGTTATTCAGACGGACGCCGCTATTAACCCCGGCAACTCCGGAGGTCCGCTCGTCAATATTGACGGAGAAATGATCGGTCTTAACGCCGCCGTGCGCGAAGAAGCCGAGAACATCGCCTTTGCTATTCCTATCGACGTCGTCGCCAACGTCGCCGAGAAGATGATTCGGCAATCGGTCGCTAAAATGACGCACCACGGATTGAAGTTCCGCGTCGTCGACTCCGACAGTCCGGAATATCCGGCAAACGCCAACGGCGAAGACGTCCTCGTCGTCGAATCCGTCGATCCGCGCAGTCCTGCGGCAACCGCGGGCGTGCAGGCGGGGGACGTGCTCTTGAGTTCAAACGGTCATGCGTTGCATTCGTCCCTTGATTTCACCTGTTCGCTCATTGGTCTAAGTCTGAGCGACGTCGCGTCTCTGGAAGTTGAGCGCGGAGGTCAAACGTTAGACGCGTCCATTGCGTTCAGCAACCTTGCGAACCACGACGCGACTTCAATTGCAAGCTCGTCTCGCGTCGTTTCGACGGAAGACGACGCCAGATATAAGGAAGCGCCGACCTCGGATACGTTCGCGCAAGAGACGACGGTCAACGGTTCCGAGAAGGACGGGGGCGCGGTTTCGTCGGCCTCGCAAACCGTCAAGAGCGAACGCTCGGCGCGCAGTAAAACGGCGCAGCGCGTCTGGGACGTCTTCGGCATGGAAGTCGAGACGGTTTCAAAAGAAGAGTATCGTTCGCGTTATCCGCAACTCGTCGAGATCATGATCGGCGATCTCGAATGTTCGCCGGAAGGCGGCGTCTATGTCAAAGCGGTCGATCCGAAGGGCGTCGTCGCGTCAAACGACGTCAAACTGCAAAAGGGCGACTTTATCTTCGGGCTTGGAGTCGGCGCCACGCGCGACAAGCAGATTGGAATTAAATCGGTCGACGAGCTCAGTTACATCGCGGGGCATCTCGACAAATACGTCGGGGAGAGCGGAGGCAAGGCCAAGATTTACCTGATTCGTAATAATCGTCCCTACTTCCTAGAAATCGACTTGACCGCCGCTAAGTAAACAAGCGACTAAAGAAATTGACATGACGCACGACCAATCTATAACCTTTGCGATAACCGACGTTCACGTCCATCTTCAGGACAAACGTTTTGGCGAGACTTGGGACGAAACCGCGCGCTATCTCGAGCGCGCGCGCGAACGAGGCGTCGTCCGATGCGTCTGCGCCGCGACCTCGCCCGCCGACTGGAATCGCACCGCGCAAATCGCGCGACATTTTTCTAACGTTATCCCAACCTTCGGCGTGCATCCCTGGTTCTACGATAAAATCTCAGGCGATTGGCTCGCGCCCCTTAAAATGCTACTCGATTCGACCTTCGTCAACGACTTCAACGCGCGACCGGCGTTAGGAGAAGTCGGGCTCGATTTCGTCGTGCGAAAATGCGACGAAAACGTCAAAAAGAATCAAGAGGAAACGTTGCGCGCACAACTCCAACTCGCCGACGAACGCGCTATTCCCGTCGTTATGCACTCCGTGCGCGCAAACGAGCGCGTTCTCGCTTGCATGAAGGAGTTCTCCAACGTGCCCGTGTGGTTGCTGCACGGATGGAACGCTACTGCAAACGACGTCGAACGCGCCTGCGAACTCGGCGCCTTCTTTTCCTTCTCTAAAAGAAACGTGTCCCCGCACGCCAAAAGGGGACGCGAGACCGTCGCGCTCGTACCGCGCGACAAAATTCTACTCGAATCCGACGGCCCGACTCCCGTTCCGCCCAACGGATACGACGTCGACGATCCCAACTGGCAGACGAAAGTCGTTCAGACGCGCGGACAAGAAGGTTTTCTACTCGACGAGCCCGCGTCCGTACTCGCGACCGGACGCGAAATAGCGGCGATTCGCAACATGGACGTCGACGATTTCTTCCGACAAATCGAAGTCAACGAGCGACGATTCTTTGCGCATTGGCGCGCGCTGGAATAAACTCGTCGCGACGTCTGAAAATTCTTGACGCCGCGCGATTCGCGCGATACAATAGTTCATCATTGAAATGTCTTGCGACGCGATTCCTATGCCGAACGCGTCGCGAAAACCGCGTTTAGGACGTTATACATTTAGGAGACGTTTAATATGGCAGGCGAATTTCGTTTTTCCTTCGGTCCATGGAACATCCACGAAGGCGCCGATCCGTTCGGCCCGGAAGTTCGTAAAACGATCGCGTTCCGCGATAAGCTCGAAACCTACAAAAAGCTAGGCTTCGACGGCGTGCAATTCCATGACGACGACGCCGTTCCGAATCTCAACAATATGTCGAAATCGGAAATCATCAAAGAAGCGGAAGAACTCAAGAAGGTTCTCGACGCTCACGAGCTTACGGCGGAATTCGTCGCGCCGAGACTATGGATGGATCCCAGAACGATCGACGGAGGCTTCACGTCCAACGATCCCGAATGCCGAAAGTACGCGATCGAACGTCTGAAGACGACCGCCGATATCGCGTCCGCGATCGGCGCCAAGAATATCGTCTTCTGGCTCGCCCGCGAAGGCACCTATATTCGCGAGTCAAAAGACCCCTACGTCGCCACCGAACAAATCGCGGAAGCGCTCCAGACGGTTCTCGACTATAACAAAGATATTCGCGTTATGATCGAATCGAAGCCGAACGAACCCGTCGATCACGCTTTCATTCCGACGATCGGACACGCGATCGCCATGGGACTCCTCACCAACGCGCCCGAACGCGTCGGATGCCTCATCGAAACCGCGCACGCCATTCTCGCCAACCTCTGCCCGTCCGAGGAAATGGGATTCGCGCTCGCGCACAAGAAACTCTGGAGCGTCCACCTCAACGACCAGAACGGTCTGAAATTCGACCAAGACCAGACCTTCGGCATGGTCGACCCGCGCCGCGCGCTCAATCAGGTTCGCGTACTCGACAAGCACGACTACGGCAAGACCGGCGAATGGGTCGGGCTCGACGTTAAAGTCCTGCGCACGCAAAAGGACGACGTCGCGCTCAAGCATCTCGAATACAGTCGCAAGATCTTCCTGCGTCTCCTCGAGATCAGCCGATCCTTCGACGACGCTAAGATTGAAGAACTCAAAGGAACGCGCGACTACGAAGAGCTCAACTGGTACATTCTCGACGCCATGCTGAAGTAATTTCACGGAACGCAATCGGCGCCGATCGCATAGCGCCGCGCGCTCGAGAAATCGAACGCGCGGCGTTTCTTTGCGCGAAAGACAAATAAGATGATCTTTAAAACCGCAACTCTTGGCTGTAAAGTCAATCAGTACGAAACGCAATGGCTTCGCGCCGCGTTCCTCGCAAACGGATGGCTCGACGCCGACGATGAAAAAGGAAGGAACGACGACGTGGAAATCGTCGTCGTCAATACGTGTTCCGTTACGGCGGAAAGCGACGCCAAAAGTAGAAAGCTCGTCGCTCATTTCGCCAAGGAGTTTCCCAACGCGGAAATCGTCGTTATCGGATGTTACGCCGCTTCAGATCCCGAGCGCGTCAAGAAATTGCCAAACGTCGGCGAAGTCGTACCCGATAAAAGAAAGTTGCCGCAATTCCTGAGACGACGCGGATTGGAAATCATTCCGACCGGCGTCGACAAATTCGCGGAGCGGTCGCGCGCTTACGTTAAGGTCCAGGACGGATGCCGCGTCGGGTGCGCGTACTGCATTATTCCTCAAACGCGACCTTATTTACAGAGTCGTCCTATCGCCGACGTCCTCGACGAGGCGACAAGACTCGCCGCGCAGGGCTATAGAGAAATCGTCCTCACCGGAATCCACCTCGGACATTACGGACTCGACTTCTACCCGCCGACGCCGGAGGAAGGCGACGTCGATTTCGAACGCCCTACCCCGCTGGAAACCTACCTCGCGCGTCAGGCGCGCGTTCCTGAAGCGCAACGCGTTGATCTCGCGACGCTCTTGCAAGCGCTAACGGATCTCAAACTACCGCGTCTACGCTTTCGACTCGGCAGTCTCGAAGCGGTTGAAGTCGCCGATCGACTCGTCGAGCTCGTACGAGAACGCCGCGAACAAATTTGTCCGCATTTCCATCTCTCAATGCAGAGCGGCGACGACGACGTTCTGCGCGCAATGAAACGACGTTGGCTCAGCGCGCCCTATCTCGAAAGGTGCCGTTCCATCTGCGAACGCGTGCCAAACGCCGCGCTTACGACCGACGTCATCGTCGGCTTCCCAGGTGAAACGGACGCGCAATTCGAACGAACCTGCGACGTCGTGCGCGCGCTTCATTTTTCAAAAGTTCACGTCTTTCGCTTCAGCGCGCGCCCGGGCTCCGTCGCCGCCGACTTGCCGAATCAAATTCCGCCCGAGGTGAAAAAAGAACGCGCCGCGCGCCTCATTCAGATAGCGCGCGAAGAGCGCGAGAAGTTCGCGCAAACGCTCGTCGGAACCGTCGCGCAAATCGTCGTTGAAGACTCCGACGGCGACGCGAAAATTATTCGCGGAGAAAACGCCCAGTATTACGAAGTCGAGGCGGCGCTTCCCGAAGGCGCGACGATTCGCCCTGGCGATCTCGTCGACGTCGCGCTCGAACGCGCGCGAGAGGATCTCTTGCTAGGAACGATTTGCAACGCGCCAAAGTCGCCGGACGCCTCGCTCCGGTTCGCTTGAAATTATCTGGAATCTCGGTATAATTCACCGTCTATGGTATGCGAAAGGGGAATCGACGTTGAGCGCGCTCGATTCCGGCGCGGCGGGTTTCTACCGCGCGCAACTAAGATTCGCTCGTGTTAAGAAAGAACCGTTATGGAGAAGAAACTGCTCTCGGGAAATGAAGCGATCGCGCGCGGCGCCTATGAAGCAAACGCGTCCGTCGCCACCGGCTACCCTGGAACGCCGTCTACTGAAATTCTCGAAAATATCAGTAAGTTGCACGGCGATTCGATATACTGCGAATGGGCCCCTAACGAAAAGGTCGCCTTTGAAACCGCAGCTGGCGCTACGACTACCGGCGCGCGAGCGCTCACGACTATGAAGCTCGTCGGCTTAAACGTTGCCGCCGACCCGCTCATGACCCTCGCGTACACCGGAGTCGCGGGCGGGTTTATCGCCGTCGTCGCCGACGACCCCGGGATGAACTCGTCCCAAAACGAGCAGGACACGCGACTCTTCGCGCACTTCGCCAAGGTTCCCGTTCTCGAACCGGCGGACTCGCAAGAAGCGAAGGAATTCGTCAAAGTCGGCTTTGAAATCTCCGAGCAGTTCGGAACGCCCGTCATTTTGCGCACGACGACCACGACGAGCCACTCGCGCGGCGTCGTCGAACTGAGCGCTCCGATCGACCTCAATCGTCCTCACTCCTTCAAAAAGGATCCGCAACGCTTCGTGCCGATTCCCGCCTTCGCGCGCGGCATGCGCGTTCGACTCGAGGAGCGCGTTGAAAGGCTCGCAAAGGCCGCTTCCATCTCGTCCCTCAATCGTATCGAATGGAATCCGTCCGGCGATAAAAGCGTCGGGATCGTTACCTCTGGCGCCGCGTATCAGTACGTCAAAGAGGTCTTTCCCGAGGCGAATATTCTCAAACTCGGATGGTGCTTCCCCTTCCCAGACGATCTCTTCCTAGAATTCGCCGACCAGGTCGAACGCGTCCTCGTTATCGAAGAGCTCGAAGACTTCATGGAACGTCGCTTTAAGGAACTAGGCGTCGCGACGATCGGTAAGAAACTCGGCGCCGAAAAACTCGTTCCGAAGTATGGACCGCTCGACGTCGACGTTTTGCGTAAGGTCAAGGCGCAACTCGCCGCCAATCCC
>CADCOO010000170.1 GCA_902803085.1 uncultured Planctomycetota bacterium | reverse complement strand
CGTGCTGCCCGCAACGCGATACTACGTCGTCGCCGTTCGGAAATAACTATGCGCAACGCCCAGCGGCAATAAAAAACGCGCCGAGAACCTTTCGATTTCGGCGCTTATTTCTTTAGAATTCAACGCAATTCTACTTCATGAAGTAGTACCTGCAGTGCGGGCAAATCTTGAAACCGGCGTCTATTTCCCAATCGCATTGCGGACAGACTTTCTTATCGTGAACTTTGAGGGGCGCGGGTTCGCCAATGCCGTCGAGCGGATCGGGGAAGAAGTTGCCCGGCGTCTGCTCTTCTTGCGAATTAGCGTCGGCTTCGGCTTTCTTAGCCGCTTCCTGCTCGTCGTACTCTTGCATATTGCGACGGAGCTCCTCGCCGACTCCTAGAATCCTAAGGATAGAAGATTCTGTCGGAACGGCGTTCAATTTGGGAATTTGCACCTCGACGCCGCACGCGGGACAGCGTCCGGTCGTTCCGGCCTTGCGATCGGGCGCTCGCAATCGATGACCGTTTTTACAGACAACTACGAGACTCATAAGCTCCTCCTTTGCGCATTTGGCGCTACGGGAAACGAGACGAGCCTTTCGCGATCGACGCCCACAGGACGTCGTTTTGGCGCAAGATTACGGCGCGTTTGAAATAAATTAACGAATAAAAACGCTTCCTAACGCGCGAATTGCTTGCGAGTCGTTAATCCTTAGACGACGCGCGTCTCGTTGAAACAATTAGGGAACCCAACTCTTATGGCAACGCGATCGACCGGCGCGAAGGCGCGATTGGTCGCGGTAAAATAAATCTCTCATTCAAACGCGCGGCTTTGTCGCCAGCGCGCTCGCCGCGGCGGAACGGTAAAGAGGAAGACCTTTACTCGTCAAACGTCCACGCCGACTGTCTATATTATACCGATTTCAAAGGTCGACGTGTCGTTACAATCGAAAAAATTCCCGAAATTCATTTTACTCTACGCGATTTTTCCGATAAAAATCCGATTATAACGATCAAATCAATTTTTCCAAGCGTCTAGTTCCTCTCTTTTCCGACAGGTTCGTCGCAGTTAAAACTGGTCGGAAGGACGTCGCTTTTTTGACTTGTCGCAAAATTTAATTATAATAGCGCGCGTTGCATTAACGAAAGCGCAAACCCGACGAGAAGAGTTGAAAGGATAGACGATGGCAGAATCAAAAACGAAATTCCAGATCGAAGTAAAGCGCGCGCCGGAACCGGGTCGTTCCTTTCGCGCGGCGCTTTTCGATTTCGACGGCACGCTCAGTCTGATACGCTCCGGCTGGCAAGACGTCATGACGCCCTACTTCTACGAAGAACTTGCTAAGGTCGCGGATCCGGCGAAGGAATCGAAAGAGGAAATTATGCGCGTCGTGCGCGACTTCATCGACCAGATCACCGGCAAGCAGACGATCTATCAGTGTATGCGCCTTGCGGACGAGATCGGCGCGCGCGGCGGTCGTCCCCTCGAGCCGCTCGCCTATAAAAAGGAATACCTGCGACGACTGCAGATTCATACCAAGGATCGAATCGATCGGCTAACAAGCGGCGCGGCGGCGCCCGACGAGTACGTCGTCCCGGGCGCGCGGCGCTTTCTGCAGATTCTGCGCGACGCGGGCGTTAGGCTATATCTTGCAAGCGGCACGGACGAGGTCGACGTTAAACGCGAAGCGGAGCTTTTGCAGTTGACCTCCTACTTCGACGGTGGAATCTACGGCGCTCAGGACGATTACAAACGATTCTCCAAAGCGATGGTCATCGAACAGATTATCGAAACGAATCGACTTGACGGCGCCGAACTCGTCGGGTTCGGCGACGGTTACGTCGAAATAGAAAACGTGCGCGCAATCGGCGGCTACGCGGTCGGAATGGCGACGCTGGAAGCAAAGCCCGGAGGAATCGACGAGTGGAAACGCGCCCGTCTCCTCCAAGCGGGCGCCGACGCCATCGCGCCCGATTACGGCGATCCCGAAGCGCTCTTTGAGTTCATTCATCCATGTAAATAACGACCAATCATGACGACTTTCGCCCACGATCTTAAAAACGCGAACCTCGATTATCGCGCGCTCGCCAATCGGTTGGAAGAAGCGACCTCTTTTTCCACAACGAGGCGAGCGCCGACGATCGCCGTTATCGGCGACTACTCGCTCGACAAGTACGTCTATCGCGCGCCGGAACTCGACGAACTCTCCGTCGAAACCGGACTCGTCGCGCGCCAGATTCGCGCGGTCAAATGCTACGCCGGAATCGGCGGCACGATCGCAAGCAATCTTCGCGCGCTCGGCGCTACGACTCGCTGCTTCGGCGTAATTGGCGAAGACGGCGAAGGGGACGATCTCCTGCGCGCGCTCGAGAGAATTGGCGCCGACGCATCCGGTATCGTGCGCGACCCCGCGATTCTCACGACGACCTATATGAAGCCGATGGCGCCCGACGGAAACGGAGGATGGCGCGAAGAAAACCGACTCGATATTCGCAATCCCGAACCAACGCCAGCGGCGCTCGTCGACGAGCTCAAACGCCGGTTCCTCGCGCAACTCGACGAATGCGACGCCGTCGTCGTCTCCGATCAGTTCCAACGCGGCTCAGAAGCGCTCTTCTCCGACGACTTTCGCCAGTTCGTCTCCGAAACGGCGGCGAGTCGTCCCAAGCTGCTCGCGCTCTGCGATTCGCGGTTCTTCGCCGACGTCTACCGAAACGCGATCGTTAAATGCAACGCGAACGAACTACTCGACGCGCGCGACGCGGAACTCGGCGTTCGTCAGACGCAAACGGCGCTCGAAAACGACGCCGAAACCCTACTGGAAGAGCTCGCCGACGCCGCCGCGCGCTTTGCGCGTCGCAATCGCCGACCTGTTCTTGTTACGCGCGGCGCCAACGGATCGCTACTCCTTGAGCCCGGAGTAAACGCAGAAACCGCCGATCGCGCGACGATTATACCCCCGAACCCAGTCGAGCCGCCGATCGATATCTGCGGCGCCGGCGACGCCACGAACGCGGGATTTGCGTTCGCCGGCGCGCTCGGCTTCTCGCTCGTCGAAGCGGCGTATCTCGCCGGCGTCGTTTCGTCCATTACTATTAAACAATTGGGAGTAACCGGAGTCGCGTCCGTTCAGGGCGTTCTCGAGATACTCCGCGCAAAGGAACGTTCCGTCCGTTAGTTCGCCGTCCACGTTTCCCAGTTTATTATTCCAGGAGCCGCGTTATGTCAGAGACCAGTCAATCCAACGACAAATACCAAAAGGTTCTCGCGGATCTAGAGAACGCTTTCCAAACGTTGCAGGAAGAGAATCAACGCCAGCAAGAGCGCATTAAGTCGCTCGCCGGCGCCATTCGCGATCTGCGCGCCATGCGAGAAAACGACGCGCCTAAAGCGCCTAGAATTACGGGAACGATTAAACAACAGGTCTTCCGCGACAGAATTAACAAAATTTTTAAAAACGGCGGCGTCTACGAAGTTCAAGAGCGTCTTTGGTTGCGCCCCAGTAGCTTAGATTTAACGCCGCCTTTTATTCCGATTTCACAGCGACCAATGAATTCAAACGGCGTGTCGACAAGATTTATATCCTTTATTAACTTCAAGGGAGGAGTCGGCAAGACAACGTTGGTTGCCAATATAGGCGCCGCGCTCGCCGCCGGGCAGTACGATCTTCCCGGTAAAAACAAGGCGCGTCCTCTACGCGTCTTATTCGTCGATCTCGATTTTCAAGCGACGCTGTCCGACCGTTGCGTCGATCAGAGTCTACTAGTTGCGAATGGTAAGAGTAATATCATCAAGCAGAAAACTGTTGCAAGCTTATTCGACTATCCGCCCAAACTCTCGATCGCACAACTATTATTACCCGTGCTTTGCGAAAAAAACGCCTCGATCATTCGTTCTGCAGACGCTCTCGACGTCAAAGACGCTGAAGCCTTTATGAAACTGGCTTGCGGGTTAATCGACACGCGTTTCTACTTTAGAGCATGGTT
>CADCOO010000169.1 GCA_902803085.1 uncultured Planctomycetota bacterium | reverse complement strand
GCTCATTCTTCTTACTAACGACGGCGCGCTTGCCGAGCGGCTCACGCACCCGAGATTCGAGGTGCCGAAGAAGTATCGCGTGCAAGTCGCGGGACTCGTCGACTCCGATCTTGCGAACGCGTTGAAGCGCGGCGTCCACATTGCCGAAGGCGTCGTGCAGGCGGACGAAGTCGTCGTGCGTTCGCGCCATAAGAAAAGCTCCGTTTTGGAAATAACGCTTACCGAAGGTAAGAATCGCGAGATTCGCCGCATGCTGGCGCGCGTCGGCCATAAGGTCATGCAGCTTCAGCGCATACAGGTCGGTTCAATTAAGCTCGGCAAACTTGCGCCAGGCGAATCGCGACGCCTCACGTCGCAGGAGGTCGCGGACCTCTACCAAATGGCGGAGACGCGTCCGGACGCCGAGACTCTCGACGTCAACGCCCTGCCGCCCAGCTTGCGACCCGTTGAAGTAACGCAGCTCGCCGAACGCGAACAGGAAAAAGCGGAACGACTGGAGAACGCGAAGAAACCCTCCAAAGCGTTGCGCGACGCCAAACCGCGCGCAAACGCGGATCCTAACTTTACCGATTCGACTCGAAAACAGTTCCAGCGTTCGCAATCGTATCGCGACGATGATTCCTACGACGAGCAACCGGCTCGCGGTCGACGTCGCGCGCCGAAGGAGGAGTTTCGCGAAGAGTTCCGATCGGAAGAACGACGCGAAGAACGTCGACGCGCGCGCCGTCGGTTCGACGACGAAACGCGCACGATCGGCCCGAAAGTTTTTTCACGCGACGAAGGGGATTCGCGCCGTCGAGACGCCTTTAACGAGGACGCGTCGAAACGCACTAATCGCGGCGGCAAACGCGGAAAGTCCGAAGAGACGGCGTTTAAACGCGGTTCCAAAAAGACGGCGCGTCAGCCTCGACCCGGCAAACGCGGGCGCGCCTCCGGTAGGCGTGGAAGATAATAAGCGTTACTCGTTAGGAGATATTGCGATATGACGGAATGTTCTTCTCAATGGAAGGAACTGTGGGCGGGAAATCACGCGATTCTCGCTAATGAACAAGTTGGCGCCGACACATGGAAGATCGCCCTCGACGCGCCAGAACTTGCCGAACGCGCGAAGCCCGGACAGTTTCTCATGTTGAGACTTCCCGAATGCGCCGATCCGCTGCTCGGTCGTCCCTTCGGCATATTTAACGCGGACGTCGCAACCGGGCGCGTGGAGGCGGTTTACGCCGTCGTCGGCAAAGGAACGCGGCGATTGGCGGCGCTCAAGCCCGGCGATCGTCTAGAACTTTGGGGACCGCTCGGGAACGGGTGGAACGCGGCGTTGCGCGCGGAATCGACCGCGCCGAAACGTCTGGCGCTCGTTGCGGGCGGCGTCGGGTGCGTTCCGTTTTATCTCCTTATGAAGGAACTAGCGTCTGGGGCGCGCTACGCCGGAACGAAGGCGACGTTCGTTTACGGCGCGCGCAACGCCGAGCGACTCTGTTGCGTCGACGAGTTTCGCGCGCTTGGCCTTGACGCGGCGCTCGTAACCGAGGACGGAAGCGTTGGAAAGCGCGGATTTGTAACTGCAGCGCTTCCGGAAATCTTACCGAAAGAAACGGCGCCGGAGGACGTTCAGATACTTGCGTGCGGTCCGACCCCAATGCTGCGCGCGGTTGCGAACTGGTCTGCCGGTCGCGGGTACGAATGTTGGACGTCGTTGGAGTCGCCGATGGCGTGCGGCATGGGGCTGTGCTTCTCGTGCGTCGTCGATTGGCGCGCGGACGACGGAACTTGGGACTACAAACGCGCGTGCGTCGACGGACCTGTTTTCGACGCCGCTCGGCTGAAGTGGGATTGAGCGCCTCGTAACGATAATAATATAACTCATTGGAAACCAATAGGAATACGCGTCATGTTTGGAAGAAAAATCCTGGTTCTTGTCGCGCTTGTCGCGCTCTCTTGTTCTCGTGCGCAAGCTCAAGAGTCGACCCCTCCGTGTCCGCTGGGCGACGGCTATGAATTCGCGCCCGAGCTGAGCGACGAATTCAACGGCGACTCCCTCGATCTCGACAAGTGGTTCGACTTTAATCCCGCCTGGCGCGGTCGCAAGCCGGCGCTCTTCTCGCGCAAGAATGTCGCCGTCGCCGACGGCTCGCTTCATTTGACCGCGAGTCTCATGAAGCCGGAAGAGGTCGACGTCGAGAATAAGGCGCGAGGATACGACAAATACTGGAAGGCGATCGTTAAGAGCAAGGCGAAATCGGCGTACGGCTATTACGAAGCGCGTTGCAAATCGATGCGCGCGTGCGTGTGCAACGCGTTCTGGCTCTACGATCCGCTTTCCGATCGACCCGACGTTAAGTATTTCGAAGGGGATTACTGCGAGGAGATCGATATTCTGGAATACTGCGGCAAGCCGCGCAGCGCAGGGCACGACCGTCTATATTACGCGACCTTGCACCGATATTCGACTCCGTATCTCGAGTCGATCGTCAATAAGAAGAAATATCGTCTTCCTAATTTCAGCTTCAAAAAGAAAATGGATTTCGACTTCTGGGCCGACTATCACACCTTCGGAATGGCGTGGACGCCGAACGATTTGACGTGGTACGTCGACGGCGAACCGGTTTTTAAACGTGAGAACGATTTCTTCCATCGCCCCCTTCACGTCGTCTTCGACTGCGAGATCATGGCTGACTGGTTCGGCGAGCCCGATCCGGAAGATTTGCCCGCAACTTTCTCCATCGACTACGTGCGCGTCTGGAAAATGAAGGACGCGCCCGCGACGACCCCGTTGCCCGAGAAGAAAACAAAGAGCGTCTACTACGAGAATTAGTCTTTTCGCTAAATCGCGCAAAACGCCCGGTTTAACGTTTTGACGTTTCGACGTCGCGCCCCCTTGAATTCCAGTTTGAAAAATCGATAATTAGAGGCGCGTCGGTCGCAAGGCGGTCGACGCGAGCGTTTGACGCCGAACAGAATTATTAAGCAGGATGACCGAAGACATGACGATCGAATTTAAGAAGAACGCAGATTTCCTCGTTGGAATCGACTCCGACGGGTGCGCTTTTGACACGATGGAACTCAAGCACAAGGAATGCTTCATTCCTTGCATTATTCACCACTGGGGTCTTAAAGGCGTGAGCAAGTACGCGCGCGAAGCGGCGGAATTCGTCAATCTCTACTCGAAGACGCGCGGCGTCAACCGATTTCCAGCGTTGATCGAGGTCTTTAAACTCTTGCAGAAGCGTCCGGAAGTAGTTGCGCGCGGATTCTCGATCGAGATTCCGCAGGTTCTCGTCGACTGGATGAACAAAGAGACGAAGCTCGGCAATATCGCGCTCGCCGACTATGTCGCTAAAACGGACGACCCGCTCATGAAGAAGACGCTCGCATGGTCGCTCGACGTCAACGAGACGATCGACCGCATTGTCGGCGAGGGCGTTCCGCCGTTCCCGCTTGTTCGTGAAAGTCTCCAGAAGCTGCAGGGACGCGCCGACGTGCTCGTCGTGTCCGCGACTCCGCAGGCGGCGCTTGAGAAGGAGTGGGCTAATCAGGGATTGGCGCCGCTCGTTCAGACGATCTGCGGACAGGAAGTTGGAACGAAGAAGGAGTCGCTCGCCTTTGCGAGTCAGTATCCTGCAAATCACGCGCTCATGATTGGCGACGCGCCCGGCGACTACAAAGCGGCGCTTGCAAACGGCGCGCTTTTCTTCCCGATTAACCCGGGCGAAGAAGAGAGCTCTTGGAAGCGTTTTTACGAGGAAGGCGCGGAGAAATTCCTCAACGAAGAGTTCGCCGGCGACTACCAACGCGAACTTCTCGCCGACTTCGACGCGCACCTGCCTGAGAAGCCTTCCTGGCGTCAACTTGACTAGGCGCGACGTCGCCCTGGTTTCGATTTGCGTTTTACAGCAAGTAACTTTTCCCCATTTCGCAAACGAGAGTATAGTCAATGAAATGTCCATTTTGTCATTCAGATAACGATCGCGTTATCGAAACGCGCGCGGCGGACGACGGTTATGGCGTTCGACGTCGTCGCGCTTGCCAGTCGTGTCATAAGCGGTTTACCACGTATGAGCGCATTGAGGCGACGAACCTGCGCGTGATTAAACGCGACAACTCGACGGTTCCTTTTAATCGCGACAAGGTTCGCGAGGGCGTCGAGCGCGCGTGCTGGAAGCGTCCCGTTCGCAGTTCGCAGATTACCGAGCTGATCGCAGCGCTCGAAAGCTCGCTCGAAGGCGAAACGGAAGTTACTTCCGAACGCATCGGCGAGATTACAATGCAATTGCTCCGCAAGCTTGACGACGTCGCGTACGTGCGATTCGCGAGCGTCTATCGGAAATTCGCGAGCGTCGACGATTTCGCCGCCACGCTCAAGACGATGATCGACGATAGACCGGAAACGCTATAGACGACGTTCGCGTTTGGGCGCCGTTACGCGCCTTAAGTCCATTACGAGAAAGACGATTATGGGAAAATTAGACGCATTCAAAGAGATCGTTCAGCAAGGCGCGTCGACTGCGGAGCTGACCTGGTTGCGCATCGGCGGACCGATAGATTATCTCGCGCGTCCTCGTTCTGAGGAAGAGGCGCTCGCGCTACTTGCCGCCTGCCGCGAGGACGGTATTAACGTTCGCGCGTTGGGGGACGGTTCAAATATTCTCGTCTCCGACGTTGGCGCGCCGGGACTAGCGCTCCAGCTGTGCGAACCGGCGTTTTGCGGAATCGAGATCGATAGTCCTTACGTAACGGCGGGCGCGGGCGCAAAACTTGGCCGTCTTGCGACGGCGACGGCGAGCGTCGGGCTTGCCGGACTCGAAGGGCTCATCGGAGTTCCCGGCACGGTGGGAGCCGGCGTTGTAACGAACGTTTCGACGCCGGACGTTTCGCTCGGTCAGTGGGTCGATTCCGCGCGCGTCGCGACGTACGACGGCAAGGCGTTCGACATGACGCGCGACGAGTTCGTCTTTGAGTATCGCAGTAGCAATCTTGAGGGATTGATCGTTCTCTCGGCGCGTTTTCGTCTTGAGCCGGACGACGCGGAGGCGCTTTCCAAACGTCTGCAGAAGATCTGGATAGCGCGCAATCAGTCTATGCCGGAACTCAAGCCCGGCGAAGGCCTGGCGCGTCTGTTTAAGAATCCGCGCGGACAGAGCGCGGCGGAGCTTGTGGCGGAATCGGGTTTTAGCGGCGCCAATATAGGCGGGGCGTCGGTTTGCGAATCGGACGCCAACTTGGTTTGGACGCAAGTCGGTTGCAAGAGCGACAACGTTAAGCGTCTCATTTCGTTAATTCAGAAACAAGCGAGCGAGCGCGCCGGGGTTGAACTGGAGCGCGAACTGGAAATATGGTAGAAGTACGTCGCGCGGCGCGACGTCTTAGAAAAACGGTAGTCGGTTAAGGTTTGTTATGGAAGAGAGAACGTTTTATTTGCCGAAAGGGTTTCGTTACGCGGGCGTGCATTGCGGCATTCGACCGAACACGACGAAACTTGATTTCGCGCTTGTCGTATCGGACGTATCGGGCGTAGCGGCGGGCGTGTACACGCAGAATCTCAATTGCGGCGCGCCGGTCGTTTACGATAGAGATCGCACGCCGTGCAAGGGTATTCGCGTCATAGCGACCGACTCCGGTTGCGCGAACGCGTGCACGGGCAAGGAGGGTCTTTTTAACGCGCGCAAAATGGCGGAGTATGCAGGCGAGGCCGTCGGCGCGACGGGGGATCAGACGCTCGTTATGTCGACGGGCGTGATCGGCGTGCAGTTGCCAATGCGCGCGGTTGCCCAGGGAGCGGAGCTTGCTGCGGCGAAGTTGGGGACGTCGTACAAGGATTTTGAAAAAGCGGCGACCGCCATTATGACGACGGACACGAAGCTAAAGGTCGTGTCGCGCGAGACGACGTTGCCAAACGGTCATACGATTCGTCTCGCCGCGATGTGCAAGGGCGCCGCGATGATCGGGCCGAATATGGCGACGATGCTCGCGACGATCGTTACCGACGCCGCGCTTGAACCCGCAGACGCTCAGAACGCGTTGCGCGCCGCCGTCGAGGACACGTTTAATTGCGTGAGCGTCGAAGGGCACACGAGCACGAGCGACACGTGTCTCTTGCTCGCGAACGGCGCGTCCGGTTGTCCGACTTTGACCGGTGCGGATCTCGACGCGTTCGCTACGGCGCTCCGAGAGATGTGCGCGGAACTCGCTCCGATGATTCCAAACGACGGCGAAGGGGTTACGCATCTCATTACGATCGACGTCTACGGCGCGCCGGATCGCGCGTCCGCGAAGACGCTTGCCCAGACCGTCGCGAACGACGCGCTCGTTAAGACCGCGATTTGCGGCGCCGACCCGAACTGGGGCCGCATTATTTCAGCGACGGGACGTTGCGGCGTTCCATACGACCCGAGCAAAGTCTCGCTGAAAGTCAACGGCTATCTCCTCTATGAGAACGGCGCGCCCGTGAAATTCGACAAAGAAGAGGTCTCGAATTCAATCCGCTCGAATCGCGACGTTTCCTTTGAAATCTTCTTTCAGGAGGGGGACGGTAAGATTCGTTTCTGGACGTCCGACCTCACGCAGGAATATGTGCATCTTAATGCGGATTACACGACCTGATTCTAAATTCGTTAGCGAGTAAAAGCGACGCGCGTTTCCTTTTTTAGTAGGAAGCGCGCGTTTTCAACTGTAGCGTTGCGTCAAATTCCCTGTCCGTTCTCGAAAAAGAGCTCTTTTTCCAGATCGACGTTTTGATCGATCACGTCCTGAACAGAGACGCTGTCGAGGTATTGCGCGACCACTTTGGCGAGGTTTTTCCAGATCGGCAACGTTTGGCAGACGTCGCAGTTGTCGCACTCGTCCCTGTTCTCAACGCACGCGACCGGCGCGAGCGAGCCCTCGGTGGCGCGCAAAATATCGCCAACGGAACATTCCGCCGCCGGCTTTGCGAGCCGATAGCCGCCGCGTAAGCCTAATTTGGTTTGGAGAAATCCCGCGCGCGAAAGCATCGGAATAATCTGCTCAAGATACTTTTTAGAGATGTTCTGACGTTCTGAAACTTCGGAGAGCGAGACAAAGCCCCTGTCGGCGTTTTGCGCCAAATCGACGAGCGTACGGAGGGCATAACGACCTTTTGTTGATATCTTCATTGCAACGCCTATTTTTCAAATGAGTCATTCTGTTCATTACTTGAAACAATCTTTCGACTCTCCCTTTTACTCTATCCTATATGGAAAATTCATTTTGTCAACGGCGAACGGAAAAGAAACTCCGACTGACTTGGTAGGGGAGGAAATTGGTAGAAACGAACCCGGTTGGCGCTGGGATAATCTGAGAAACGATCAACTATTTGACCTCATAAAAACACGAATGAAGCATATGCCAGTCCCAAAATTCGATCATTTTTTAAAGGTTGGTATTGACAAAGTCGATAGTGAGATTAAAATGCCTACCAGTTCGGTAAGCATTGCCGCTGGCAATCAACTGGTTTTATTATAATGGAGATCAGACAATGGCGCAAAAAGTATACGACAATATTATTGACACAATCGGCGCGACCCCGCTGGTTCACATTAACAAGATTAATCAAGGCAAGGCTGAGGTCTATGTCAAAGTTGAGTTTTTCAATCCAGGCGGCAGCGTAAAGGATCGTATTGCGGCGGCTATGATCGAAGCGGCGGAAGCGGCGGGCGTGCTGAAACCGGGCGCTACGATTATCGAACCGACGAGCGGCAATACGGGCGTTGGATTAGCTCTCGTCGCGGCGGTCAAAGGGTATAAGATGATTCTGACGATGCCCGAGACGATGAGCGTCGAGCGGCGCAAACTCGCGGCGGCTTACGGCGCGCAGATCGAGCTGACGCCGGGCGCCGAGGGAATGAAGGGCGCGATTCGACGCGCTGAGGAGTTGAAGGAATCGATCCCGGGCGCGTTCATTCCGATGCAGTTCGAGAACCCCGCCAATCCTAAACGCCACTTCGATCGTACGGGCGAGGAGATTTGGGACGCGCTGTCGGGCAAAGTCGACGCGTTCGTTGCCGGCGTTGGTACGGGGGGCACGGTTTCTGGCGTTGGTAAGTTCCTGAAGTCGAAGAAGTCGGACGTTCACATCGTCGCGGTCGAGCCCGATACGAGCGCGGTTCTCTCAGGGAAGCCTGCGGGCGCGCATAAGATCCAGGGAATCGGCGCGGGTTTTGTGCCAAAGACGTACGATCCGGAAGCGGTCGACGAGATTATTCCTGTTTCGGCGGAGAACGCGGGACGCACGTCGCGCGACGTTGCGAAGAAGGAGGGAATTTTGGTCGGAATTTCGAGCGGCGCTGCGCTGTATGCGGCGTTACAATTGAGCGAGCGTCCCGAGTTCGCCGGCAAGACGATTGTCGCGCTTCTACCGGACACTGGCGAACGCTATTTGTCGACCTGGCTCTTTGAAGATTAACCTTTGATTGGACGTCGACTGCGCGAAAGGAACAGACTTCATGAAGGAACTCGCGGACTATGAGAATCTCCCGGTCGAGGAACTCCTTGATCGGATCGCGCGCGTTCGGCGCGAGGCGGGCGACCGATTGGAGATTTACGCCCATTATTATATATGCGACGAAGTCGTGCGTCTGGCGGATTTCGTCGGCGACAGTCTCGCGCTCGCGCGTCGCGCCGCCGAGTCGCGTGCGGAAGCGATACTCTTTTGCGGCGTTCATTTTATGCTGGAGACCGCCGATATTCTGGCGAACCGGCCGGAAAAGCTCGCCGCGCGTAACGGCGCGCGAACGAT
>CADCOO010000168.1 GCA_902803085.1 uncultured Planctomycetota bacterium | reverse complement strand
GACCGTCGTCTCCGAGCCGATCGATATTCTCGCCAACGTTACCTACCTACCCGAATTCATCGCCGACCGCTACGACGAACTCTGGACGAAAGAGCGCATGACCAAGCTCATTCAAGCGGCGATCGACGGCGGCGTCGCGCTCGAAATCCAGGCGGAATCGCAATTCCCCAAACCGCAATTCGTTAAACTCGCGCTCGAAATGGGCGCGAAAATATCGTTCGGGACCAACAACTTCGATCCGAAGCTCAAGAGTCTCGAAGCCTGGAAACGAAACTTCGATCGTTTCCACTTTACCGCCGATCAGCTGTGGCGCGATTATCGCTACGCCGATCCAAACGTTCCGCGACGCGAGAAACCGGCGCCGAAAAGAAGTCTGTAACGCTTTTTTCGTTTATTTTTACTCTTTGGCTTGCGATCGTCCTCGTATTCTATTACAATGAGTTGCGGGGGCGGTCGCTTCGCGTAGACGCGCCGTTCATTCTTCGCCGAGAACTACTCCTGAAGAGGATTCAGAATGACCGAACAAAGTACCGCCTATCCTTCCGCTCAGCCGCAAGAGAAGAAGAAATCCGGTTGTTTAACGAAACTCGTCAAATTCTTTCTTTACTTCGCTTTAGTCGTAGTCGCGCTATGGCTCGTCCTCTTTTTGTTATTCGATCGTAAGATAACGCCGGTTCAAGTCGACGACGCCTATGCGGAAGTCGACGTCGATAAGGGGGAGGTTCCCGACTACCGCGCGCTCTACGACGAATTCCAACGCAAAGATTCCTCTCCCTTGGAAGAAAACGGATGGTTTGCGATTCTGCAAGCGTTCGGTCCCAAAGCGATCTATTCGGACTTTCACGCAGGAAAGATCCGATGGGAGGATTTGCCGACGGACAAATCGATCGACGGGAGGCAGTACGCCGAGTTTTATCGTCCTCTCTGCGAAAAATTTGAGCTCGATCCAACGTCGAAACCGGTCTTTTACGATCGGTTAGAACTCGTCCCCTATCTCGTTAAGAATGGGGCGCGCGGCGACGAGCCCGCGCGCGAGCCCGCTTCCGCGCAACTTGACAAAACGGATTCGGAAGCTGCCGACGACGATTCTTCATGGTCGGAATCGAGCGACGACCAAGCGTACGAATACTGGGAAAACGGCGAGAAGTACGTCGGTAAAATCGATCGCGACGCCGCAAACGACGCTTACATGGCGCCCTGGAGCGGTCCTTGGACGCCGCAAGATTACCCGATCGTCGCGCAATGGTTCGCCGAAAACGAAGATCGGTTCGCGCTCGTCGCCGAAGCCGCGCGCAAGCCGAAATTCCACTGCTGGCATTTTCCGCCGAGCGCGCGCGAGGGCTCCTTTATAAGCCTCGACGTCGGCGACGTCTTTTTCCTGCAAAACATCGGTCGAGAAGTCCACGCGCGCGCGAATCTACGCGTCGGCTCCGGCGACATATCCGGCGCCGTCGACGATATGGAAACGCTCGCTAATCTGTCGCGCGGCTTACTCGACGCCGATTCGCCGACGCTAATCGAGAAACTCGTCGGTCTAACGTTAATGCAACATGCGGCGGGCGTTCAGCTTTACGGCGTCCCTTCGCAACGTCCGACGGCGGAAGAACGCGACCGCATTGTCGCCATATGGCGCGATAATTTCGGCGACGAAATCCTCGGCGCGCGCATTGAACGCGCGAAACGCGCGGAATACGTCGGCGCATGCGCGACTTTTGCCGAACTGCTGCAACTCGTGGGCGAGGGTAAAGACGTATCCCTTGGCGACATGGCAAAGGACCCGTCTGCGCTCATATCGCTTCTAACGCGCGCAACGCCAATCGACGGTCCCAAAACGCATGAAATCTTTCGGACGAACTACCGCGACCTAATGAACGCCGATCCTTTGGAGCGTGAAGAGCGCTGGAAAGAACTTGCGCCGTCGCGACAGTGGCGCAAGGGCGCGAGCTCTTGGTTGGCGAGCGTGGGACTTCGTCTCCTGTTCCCCGCGATAGAAAACGCTTACGGCGCTTTTAAACGTTGCGACTGTTCTCTAAAAATGAACGTCGTTGGTCATGCTATCTGGGCGTATTACGACGACGTCGGAACCTTTCCGCCAACCTTCAGCGTCGACGCCAACGGCGCCCCGCTCCACAGCTGGCGCGTTCTCATTCTCCCCTACCTCGGCGACGACGCCAAAGCGCTCTACGACCAAATTCGACTCGACGAACCTTGGAATTCTGAACACAACGTCCAGTTCCACAAGCAAATGCCCGACGTCTATCGTTGCGTATGTGCCAAAGACGCGGCGGAAGGTGAAACAATCTACTCGCTACTCGTTTCCCAAGACGGAGTCTTTGACCGTTCCGGCGTCGGCAAAGATCCTATTCCATATTTTCAACGCTCAGACCGCGTCTTTCGCGACCAGATTATGCTCGCTGAAAGCCCGGAGCCCTACTGCTGGATGCGTCCCGACGGCAATATCGACCTTGATCAAGCGCCAAACGTTGGCGAAGAAGGGACAATGAATACGGAAGCGCCGCTCGATCAAGTTTCTCAATATCGTAAACTTTTCGGCATGGACGCGCACGCGGAAGGTTGCGATACCGTTGATTTCGGCGGCGCCACAAAATTCCTGGGCTCCTATTTCCTGTCCGACGACGCCAAAATGCTTCATTGGTTAAGGGGAATCCCCGAACCGGAGGAAGAGGAAGATCAAGACGCCCAGTCGATCGAATCGACCGACGAAGAAGAATAGTCAACGCTCCGCAGTAACCGCAATTCAATCGCGTGTAAAAGGACAAAACAATGACCGAACAAAATACCGCCAATCCTTCCGCTCAGCCGCAAGAGAAGAAGAAATCCGGTTGTTTAATGAAATTTTTCAAGTTGGTCCTATGCCTCCTCTTGGTCATAGTCGTCTTCTGGTGCGTATGGTTCCTACTTTCCGACCGTGAGATGAAGCCGGTTCCCGTCGCCGACGTCTACGAAGAGTTCGACGCCAGCAAAGGCGAAGTTCCAGATTATCGAGCGCTCTATAATTCAATTCTGGAGAAGGAGGTCTTCCCAACGGAAGAGAACGGTTGGGTCGACGTCTTTCGTGCGCTCGGGCCCAAGTCAATCGAACAATCGTACGCCGCAGAACGT
>CADCOO010000167.1 GCA_902803085.1 uncultured Planctomycetota bacterium | reverse complement strand
AGGTAGGTTCGCTTTCCAGTTCGCGCCCAGAGGTGATTGACGGTGGGCGGAAATGGGATTTTTAATCTCAACGTCTTCATCGTTCGGTAAGTCTCTTTTGCGCCGAATCGCCGAGCGCGCCGCGCGCAAGATCGAATTCGACTCAGGTTTAGTCTTTGCGCTTTATCGTAGTCTGAACTCGGACAAATATTCGTAAAAAAGAAAATTTTTCCAGAAATACTTTTCTAGTAGCGATTTTTATTTTAGATCAGCATTATGTTGTGTTAACAAGAAAATTTGTTTGTTAGTATATTTATTGTACTAAGTATTATATAATATATAATATATTAATATATATATATTACTCTAGAGAGGTTCTACGCGCGCGCGAGGCGACTTGGACCGCCGTCGTCGCGCGCGCCGTTCGCTAATTGAGATTGAGCAGAAGCGTAAAGAGCACGCCCGCCAGAAAGATTGCGAGCGCGTACCCGGCGATAACGACGGTCCAGAACCAGATCGGAACGTTTTTATACCATTCTTCGTCGGGCTCGTTCGTTTCGATAGGCTTTGGCCGTTCATGGACGGGCGTCGTCGGCTCGACGCGCGGTTGTTCCTGCGCGGCGGCGGGTCCGCGCGCGTTGGGCGTCTCGCGCAAATTTGGTCGCGATCCGCCGGTAGTCGAGTCTGGGGCGCGATTTTGCGCGGCGGTCGCGCCGGACGCGCGTGTTCCAACGCCGCTTGCGCCGGTCGAGCCGGACGCGGACGCGGTCGCGTCGTTCTGCGCGTCTTCTTTGACGAGGGACGTTTTAGTCGTGTCGGCGATTTCGTTGAGCGCGAATTCGAGCGGATCGAGGGTGATTTCGATATCCGCTTTTTTCGATAGGACAATATTGTCGCTTGCAGACGACTCGCGGAGTTTCTTGTGGGACGCGGTCTTGAGCTTGGAAATCGAGCCTCCGCTTTCAGTCGTATCGTAGAGATCGACGGCGTCTTCGCTCCGATGATAGGCGACGTCGGCGAGTTCGGCGTCGGATAGTCTGAAGTTGGCGCCGCCGCGTTCGAATCCCAGTTCGGTCGCATTGTCGCTATTGAGTAGAAAACGCCGTTCCGCGTCGGAGTGTGAAATGAGTTCGAGAATCTCGTCGTCTTCGGAATTCGCCGCAGTCTTATCGTAGGCGAAGTCGCACAGCTGCGCGAACCCGTTGCGAACGAGCCACTGTTTCATGATTTCGGCGACTTGAAGCGCGGACTGCACGCGATTTTCCGGCTTCTTCGCCATCATTTTAGCGCAGATTTCAACGAGATCGACGGGCGCGTCGGGCCGTTCGTTAAAGATGCTTGCGGGTTCTTTCCGCTGGTGCGCGAGTAGTCTTTCGGAGATAGTTCCGAACGGGAACGGCGGCTTGCCGGTGAGGCAGAAGTAGAGGGTAGCGCCGAGTCCGTAGATATCGGCGCGCGCGTCGACGTTGTGGCTGTCGAGCGCCTGTTCCGGCGCGAGGTAGTCGGCGGTGCCGAGGATTTTGTCCTCGTCGGGCGCGGACCCTTGATTGAAGGCGGAGTCGTCGAGCAGCGCGAGTCCGAGATCGAGAATTTTAACGAAGTCATGCTCGTCGACGACAATATTTTCCGGCTTAACGTCGCGATGAATAACGCCGCGTTTGTGAGCGTCGGCTAGCCCGAGCGCCGCCTGACGAATATAGTTTGCGGCGTCCTCGTAGTCGAGCGGTCCTTCCTTATCGACGAGCTGGCGGAGATTCTGGCCTTCGAAATACTCCATAACGATGTAGTGGACGTCTTCGAACCGATCGACGTCGTATGCGCGCACGATATGTTCCGAGTCTAGGGTCGCGATCGCCTGGGCTTCTCGCGCGAATCGATCCAGATAGGTGGGATTGAGCTTCTTTTTCGGCAGGACTTTAATCGCGACGCGTCGCTTCATCACGGTGTGTTCGCCCAAGTAGACGGAGCTCATTCCTCCTGATCCGAGATGGCCGAGAATGCGATACTGGCGCAGATAGAACCCCTTGTATTTACGCTTCATGAGCTGACGCGTGTGCCACGAGGTGAGCAGGTTGCGCTTGACGAATTCAGCGGCGAGTAGATTGGCGGCGTCGAACGCTTGCGGCGCCTCGCGTTTGATCGTCGCGACGGCGTCGTCATACTCCTTAGGCTCGAGGAGCTCGCTCCTTTTGAGGTAGTCCAGGAATTCTTCGGGCGTTAATGTTAGCATATTTCCACGAGGCGTAAAAAAGTAGTAACGACGTGTGTTCAAGTTCGACGCGGCGCTTTTTCGATCGCGCTTATTTCGATTATATCATTTTTTTTTGCGACGGCAAATTTTCTAACAATTCGCGCCGTAACGTCTGGACCGTCGTTGCGCGTGAGTTTCTAGCGCGCGTTTTCTCGCTTTTCCTTGACGAGTCGTTATCTCGGGTTAAGATTATCTTCATCGTAGCGATCGGCGCGGCGCCGACGATTGCGCACTAGAAGAATTAAGGGGGTTGGCAATGACGAATCGGAGAACGCCGAAGATCCCGTCTCGCGCGGCGCGTATCATCGAGCTTCTTGAACGAGGAGGCGCGACGAACGTTTTTGTCGTTGGGGGCTTTGTTCGCGATTTTTTATTAGGCGTTGATTCGAAGGACGTCGATATTGAGGCGTACGGTCTCAGTTATAAGGAGATCGAGCGCCTTCTTGCGCCTCATTTTCACGTCGATCTCGTCGGTCAGGCATTTGGCGTAATCAAGGTCGACAATTCAGTCGACGTCGCGCTGCCGCGTCGCGAGTCGAAGGCGGGGCTAGGGCACAAGGGGTTCGACGTGGAATCGCGTCCTGATCTTGACCCCGCCGAGGCGTTTGCGCGGCGCGATTTTACGATCAACGCGATCGGCTTGCGTCGGGACGGCAGTTTTTACGATCCCTACGACGGGATAGGCGACCTTTCGCGCGGCGTTCTTCGCGCGACGAGTCCCGCGTTTAAAGACGATCCCTTGCGCGTTTTGCGCGGCATGCAATTTGCGTCGCGTTTCGGGTTTGGAATGGAATCCGGTACTGTGCGGATGTGCCGGGAAGTTTTTTCGGAATTTGGAACGCTTTCAGAAGAACGGATTTTCGAAGAGTGGCGGAAGTGGGCGCGCAAGGGGGCGTTCCCGGAACGCGGACTCGACGTTCTGCTTGAAACCGGCTGGATCGCGGGCTTTCCAGAGCTTAACGCGCTTGTCGGCTGTCCTCAGAACCCCGCCTGGCATCCGGAAGGGGACGTCTGGACGCATACGCGCAACGTCTGTATTGCGGCGTCGAAACTCCTGAGCGAGCGTGAGCCCGCGCCGACCGACGAGGAGCGCGAAATCGTTATGTTCGCGGCGCTATGCCATGATTTTGGCAAGCCGTCGACGACGAAGCCGGACGAGCGCGGCGTTCTCCGCTCTTGCGGTCACGCGGAGGCGGGCGCGCCCCTGGCGGTTAATTTCCTGGAGCGCATGAAGGCGCCGAAGCGCCTTGAGGAAATGGTCGAGAAGCTCGTGGAGCGTCATATGGCGACGCAAGATTTTCCCGAAGGAGTTTCCGATCGCGCGGTGCGTCGTTTAGCGGCGCGTTTGGCGCCGGCGAATATAACGCTTTGGGCGACGCTGTGTCATGCGGACGCGCTCGGCTGCGGCAAGGTGGAGCGTCGCGTCTCGCAGGGAACGCCGGTTCGGTTCAGGAGCGATCAATGGCTGGAAGCGGCGCGGCGTCTGGAGGTAACGGAGTCGGCGCCGCAGCCGCTCGTTCAGGGGCGCAATTTGATAGCGCTCGGCTATAAGCCGTCCCCATTCTTCGGCAAGATTCTCAAAGAAGCGTTTGAAGCGCAACTGGAAGGGGAATTCACGACGCTCGAGGGTGGCGCCGCATGGCTGGAGGCGAGATTGAAGGACGGCGCCGAGGATCGTTGACCGTTGTTTTTTTGACCGCGCTTATTGAAAAAGCCTTTCCTTTGTGGTACCCTTATAGAGTCGCGCGCGCCGCGCCGCGCGAAATTCGGCGGCGACGCGTTTTGATTTTAGGATAATTTTGACCTTTTGGTATTTGGGAGTTGCGAAGTTTCGCGCATAACGCGGCTGGGCGCCGCGCCGTTGCGCTTGCTTAGCTCGAACACGACCGATCGACAACCCTTTGACAACGAGGAGTCATCATGAAAAGATTAAATGTCGGAATGTTAGGAACCGGCTTTATGGGACGAACGCACTCGAACGCGTTTAATCAGGTGAAAAGGTTCTTCGATCTTCCTTACGATATCGTCTTAAAGAGTTGCTACAGTCGCGACGCTGAGAAACTCGCGCGTTTCCAGAAGACCTGGGGCTACGAAAAGTGCGAGACCGACTGGCGCAAGATAGTCGACGACGACGAAATCGACCTGATCGACGTCGTTACCCCGAATTTCCTCCACAAAGAGATGGTCGTCGCCGCCGCGAAGGCTGGCAAGATGATTATTTGCGAAAAGCCGCTCGCGATGAATTACGAGGAAGCGCTCGAAATGGAAGAGGCGGTTAAAGCGGCGGGCGTTCCTTCCGTCGTCTCCTTCTGCTATCGTCGCAATCCGTCGGTCGCGCTCTTTAAGCAGCTTATCGACGAGAATCGTATTGGTCGACCGTTCCATTACCGCGCGACGTACAATCAGGACTACACGATTAGCAAAAAGGTGCCGGTCGGCGGCGCGTCCCTCTGGCGACTCGACGCGAACGTCGCGGGCTCCGGCGTAACCGGCGACCTGCTCGCGCACTCGATCGACTGCGCAGAATGGCTTAACGGCCCGATTGCGCGCGTCTGCGCTCATACCGAGATCTTTATTAAGGAGCGCCAAAACGCCGTTACCGGCGAGGCGACCCCAATTACGATCGACGACGCCTGCATGTTCATGGCGATCTTTGCGAACGGCTCGCTCGGACTCTTCGAGAGTTCGCGCTACGCGCGAGGGCGCAAAAATTTCAATACGATGGAGATGAACGGCGAGAACGGCGCCTGCTACTTCAATCTTGAAGAGCCGGAATATCTGCAGTTCTTCAGATACGCCGATCCGGACACGGGCAAGAAGATTGAAGACCACCTGACCGGTTGGCAGAAGATCCTCGTTACCAATTCCGAGCACCCGTACATGAACCACTACTGGGTGCCCGGCACGGTGATCGGCTACGAGCATTACTTTATTAATCAGCTCGCCGACTTCCTACTGGAGACGTCGGGGGGCGCGCCGGTCTATCCGGTTCCGACGATTTCCGACGCCGTTCGCGTGCAAAAGGTGTGCGACGCCGTACTGCGCAGCGCGCGCGAGAAGACGTGGGTTGAGCTCTAACGTAGAAGGCGCGGCGCGTCAACGCTGAAAGGATTGGGTTATGGGGATTCGCTTTTTTTGTCCCAACGGACATCCGTTAAACGTTAGAACGGAGCTCGCCGGCAGAAAGGGATACTGTCCTACGTGTAAAGTCAAGATGCGCATACCGAAAGAGAGTATGCGCGACAAGAACGAGCGCGAGTATCACGGTCAGCCGACGGCGGAGCTCATTACGGACGACGCGCAGGAGACGCCGTCGAGTAAGGCGCGGCTTAGCGCGCCGAGCGAGCGCGGGCAGAGCGGGAAGGTGAGCGACGGGGTCGAATCGCTGATTCGCCAGGCGGTCGACGTTTCGGCGTCGACGGCGCGTCGCAACGTGGCGCGGGGCGGCGACTTAACGACGGAGCTTGACAATCCGGACGCGCTTTGGTTCGTTTTAGTTTCGGACTCTCAGCAGTACGGTCCGGCGGGTAGTCGTCAGATGCGCGATTGGATTCTTGAGCGTCGGGTCGGTCCGAAGACGTTAGTGCGACGTTCCGACTGGTCTGAAGCGCGCGAGGCGAAGGACGTGTTCCCGTCCGACATGTTCTCGGCGGACGATCCGCGCGTCGCGTCGCCCGCCGCCGAGCTGAACGGGGCGAATCAAGCGTTTCTCGACGATCCTCGACTCTTGGAGAGCGACGGCGCCAAGCTCGGCGAACTCCATCGTCGGCGCAGAAAAACAATGAACGCGTTCTATACGATATGCTCCCTGATCGGCGTTATCGCCGTCTTAATGGTCGCGCTGATCGTCGTGCTCCTTACGAAATAGACGCGTGGAACGCGCCAAAACTACCGATTTTTCGAAATTACCCGCTTGTCAAGCGGCGCATTTAGAGTACAATAGCGCCGTCGCGTTTGCGGCGGTTCGCGGGTATGGTGGAATTGGCAGACACGTCAGATTTAGGTTCTGATGAGCGTACGCTCGTGAAGGTTCAAGTCCTTTTACCCGCACTGGAAGCCGAACTCATGAATTTGGGTTCGGCTTTTTTAGTCTCCGCGCGAAGCGAACCGCCGCTACTCGCTCATAATCGCAGAACGAAAAAACGCGGCGCAACCGAACGAATTCGATTACGCCGCTGCGTCGCATTATTCTTCGAGTTCTTCAATATCGTCGCCCTGTTTTCCTGTTAGTATTTTCCGACGCAACCCGATAAGACGCGTTCCGCCAAAAGCGTCTACTAACGACGAACGCGTTGGTTCAAGCATAACGCGACCAGTAGAGTCCGCCTTCGATTCAAATCGAATATTGCGTCGCATCGCAAAATCCGTGAATTTAAAGTAGTAGTTAGAACCTTGTTCGCAGAGAGCGTATCGAAATAGCCGATACCAAACCGGAAAAGACCCGGTCGTAATAACGTGGTACTTTCTTTCCCACAGTCTGGCAAAATGCCGGAATCCGGGAGCGTTGCGCATAGTCTCCGAAAGGCGAATCTTGACTTTGCGGATAATCTCGGGACGATCGATTGGCTTTAGCGGGAAAACTAATAGGTGAAAATGCTCCGTTCGTACGTTGGCGGCGTCGACGACAAAGCGTTCGTGGAAACCCAGTTCCATAATGGAGTCAAGTAGTTGCGCGCGCTCAAAATAGTTTAGCGATACGGGATCGCTAGTTAGTTCAGACTCCATTGATCGTAATAAATCAGGATTATAACCTAGACGAGTTCCTCCTTTAGAGCGCATGACCGAGCCGCGTTTGTCGCCATGAAGGTGCGAACCGTATGTGCCAACGGTGAAAAAATGGACGCATGGGGTCGGGGGGAGGTTCCAGTAATTCCTCGTTTCTTCGGGTCTGTAGCGTTCTGGCGGTGAAGGCATTTCTACGACGGGACTTTCAGGACTTATTACATTCTGGTGGTGAAGGCATTACGACGGGACTGAACCCGTCCCGCCGCCGCTATGGGCGGCGGTTCGCTTTGCGAGGAGACTTCTTTACGACGGAACTGAACCCGTCCCGCCGCCGCTGTGGGCGGCGGTTCGCTTCGCGAGGAGACTTCTTTACGACGGGACTGAACCCGTCCTATCGCCGCTGT
>CADCOO010000166.1 GCA_902803085.1 uncultured Planctomycetota bacterium | reverse complement strand
CGAGTTCGACCGAGCGCGTGGTAACGATAACGCCCGGATCGGTAACCTGACCTTCGGAATCGACGAAGTTAAAGGCGGTTCCGGCGACGAGCTTGAAGTTGGCGTCGAAGGTCGTCGTCGTCGACTGGTTATTGTCGCCGGTCGTGGTAACGTTGAGCGTCGCGGAGAAGGTTCCGTTCGCCTGATACGTCAGGAGGTAGGTTCCGGCGTCGAAGGTTCCAATCGGCGTCGTCGGATCGATAGCCGCCGCGGTTAGCGCGACGGAAATCCGCTGATTGCGCGTAAAGTTCGTCGCGATTCCGTACGCGAGCGTGCCGGTCGTTCCGTCTTCCGTCGTAATCGTTACGCCGGCCTGTACCGGCACGCCGGACGCGCGCAGGAGTTTTGAGCCGGAAACGGTCGCTTTGGCGTCGTCGTTGAGCGTAACGACCGTCCCTTCTTCGAGGAGAGTTCCCTCGCCGAACGCGTCGACGATGTAAACGCCTTCGATCGCGTAATATTGTCCCGTCTGAATCGCGGACACGCCGTCGAACGAAACGAGCTTGCCATTCTTGATCTGATAACTTCCGCCGTCTTCCGTCGTAACGATCGCGCCTTCTTCCAGCGTCGTTTCAACTTGATAGGACGAGCCGGCGTACGCGAACGCTTCGCGCAACGAAATTTCGTTGTCCGTCGCGTCGACAATATCGTCGAGAATCGTTACGACCGTCGACGGAATCTCGCGATCTTCAGCCGCGACCGTGTATTCGTACGCGCCGAGATCGATCGTGCCGGCCGTCGACACGCGCTCGTTGCCCGCCAGATCGCTTTCGAGCACGACGCCGCTCTTCGTCTTAACCGCCGAGTTCTTACCGGCGTCTAGCGCGTCGGTCGCCGACTTGAGCAACGTGTAGTCGTCGTTCGCCGCGTCGGTAAAGCCAGGATCTTTCGTCGTTACGAGGCAGTAATCGTAACCGGCGAGATTAGAGGCGTCGCCGCTATTGAGCGCGACGAGCGTATTGATCATTTCCAAGACGCCGGCGCCGTCGACGAGCTTGCCGGTCGTCGCGTTATTCGCAATGGTAACGCTCGCAAACGCGAGAGTTCCGGCGTTGGCAAAGAGCGGGTTGGCGCCGCAGTTCGAGCCGTAAACGAGCGAGTTGGCAATTTCGAGGGACGCGCCGGAATCGACCGTTGCGATCGAGCCGTTCGCCGTCGTGAATTTCAGACCGACGAGCGAAACGAGTTCGGTTCCAGTCGCTTGAATAATCGCGTTCGTTCCCTCGCCTTCCAGCGTAATGGAGCCCTTCTGAGCCGTCGCGTCGACGACGCCGCCGTTCGCGAAGACGATCGGGCTCGCCGCCGTCTTAATCTTGAGGCTCTGCCCGTCAAGCGTGGAATCAAAGACGATCTTATTGAGAACGACGTCTTGATCAATCGCGACGGACGTCGAGATCGTAACGAGAACGCCGTCGAGGTACAAGCCGGTCGTTCTGTTGTACGGCATGCCCTCGAGCATGAGTTTATAGCTTTGTCCGACTTTCGTAACGACGACCTCTTTGCCGCCCGTCGCCGACGTCGTGAGGACGTCGCCTTCCTTGAGAACGGTAGCCGTCGCGTCGGTAGAATCTTCGGAAGAATCGGTCGGAGTCGTGGGGGTTGAATCCGAGGACGCGCCGGACGCAGGAGAAGGCGTCGTCGACTTCGCCTCGGTCGCGACCAAGCGATACTCGACGTCGACAACTTCGCTTTCATTTTCGTCGACGAGATTAACCTTGCCGGCCGTCCAGTCTTCTTCGGTCCACGTTACGACGTTGCCGGACCGCGTGAAATCGACCTGAGTCGTCTGCGTCTGCAACGAGCAGGCGCCCGCCGTGCGGAAGCCGCCGTTCGCGTACGTTAGCTCAACGTCTTCCAGCAGTTCGCCGGACGTTACGCCGACGGAAATAACGGACCCGGCCTTCATCGTAAAAGTAGCGCCGTTTGCAAGGGTCGTCTCGCGATTGAGAACCGTGCCGACCAACGCGGCGGCTTCGCGCAACGAAACCTTGCCGTCGTGCGCGTCGACGGAATCGGCGGCGGTCGTAACGACGATCGCGGCCTTTTCGAGCCACGCTTCGTCGAACGCGCCGTCTTCGCGCCAAACGCCGCTCATGAGTATCGTGTCGTTCGTTTCGTTCGTCGTGAGCGAAGTCGTCATGCCGCTCTTTACGACGTTCTCGTCTTCCACGATCGCGTTGAATAGCTCACTGAAGGAAACGCGACCGTCCGACTCGATTTTCTCGCCCGATTCGTCCGCTTCTACGTCTTCTTCCGTTACGATTTCGGAATAGGTCGCCATGCCGTTCACCAGCGCGCGATTGAAGACCGAGCGACTCCCGCTGCCGACCGGGGAAACGTTGTTCCCTTGATCGTCGCCGGCGGTAAGAATCGAAATCTGCGGCGTAATCGTCGACGCGCCGTTCTTCGTCGACGCCAATAGGGAATCGACGAACGGCTGATACAGCGCGCCCGTTCCCTCGGCGTCCGTCGCGATTTGGCCCGCGTCGAGAATGAACTGCTTCGAGCCCGCCGCGACTTCGTCGACCGCCCTCTGGAGATCGACGTTCGAAAGGAATTCGCTACGCGTCGAACCGCACGTCTTCAGATAGCCGAGTTGGCGACCGCTCGAAACGGCGGACGCGCCGGAACCGGCAAAGTAGAAGAGGAAGACGTCGTTGTCGTCGGAGACCGACGCGATCTGAGCGATCGCGTCGAGCACGGACGCGCGCGTCGCTTCGGAGTCCGTGAGATAGATAATATTTTCTTCCGCCCACTGCGGATCCTTGAGCAACGCGGAGCGGAACGCTTTCGCGTCGTTGACCGCGGCGACGAGATCGTTCGCCTCGCCCGGATAATCGCTCACGCCGACTATGATCGCGCGATAGACGACTTCGTTGAGGAACGCGTCGGTCGTCTTCTCGACCGTCGCCGACAGACCGTCCGCGAAGTGGTTCGAAACGGTGAGCCGGAATTCATAGGTCGTCGACGGATCGAGACCGGCTATCTTGCACGAGGTCGTCGACGGCTTAAACGTGCCGGCGTTCGTCCAAGAGGACGCGCCCTTCGCGCGATAATCGACCTGAACGTGAGAGAGATAATCGTTCGCAGGCGCGTGCCACGCGACGGTCGCGACGGAGTTCACGATCGTTACGGAATCTTCCGTAAAGTACTCGGAAGGATCGGTCGGCTGAATGTCGCCCGATTGCGTGAATCCGCCGAGCGTCATGGAGTAGCGGTTCGCGGAGCCGTTAAACCCGGAGACGCAAATGAAGTAATTGCCGTCCCTGATTCCGTCCTTAACGTCGGCGAAGTTAATGCGCTCGGTCGAAGTAACGCCCTTGCTGGAGCCGATGAGTTCCAAACGATAAGAGCCGTCTTCGTACGCTTCTTCAAAGGTCTGCGTCTCGTCTTCCTGAACGACCCTATAGAGATATAGGTCGAGTTCGCCAAGATTGTCGTAGTCGGAAAGACCGTCGAGCGTCTCGTCCATATTAATTTGCACGAACCCGTCGGAATAGTTCGGAATCTCGTCCTCGGCGCTCGACTTCAGACGGAAACGGAACCAGTCGGAGATATAGGCGCCGTTCGAGCCCTTGTCTCCCGTGATAACGAGATTGTCAATAACGCGTCGCAGTCGCGCGTCGCCGAGATCGGGATCGTCGTAGAGGGAAAGATTGTCGATGTTGGCGTAGCCGAGGTCGGGATGGAACGCTTCTTCGTTGGAATTGCTCATGACGTCGGCGACGCTCGCGTTCGGCGCAAACGCGTCCTCGCTGAGATTATTCAGAACGAACAGAACGGACGAGAAGTTATTGTCGACCGCGTATTCCAGTTCGCCCTTAACGCCGTCGTGCGCTTCGTAGTAACCGTCGATCGCGACTTCATACTTGTGGCTAACGACGGAAACGAGAATGACGTCGCCGTTTCTAAAGTTGAAGTCGTCGACGCCGTAACGAATCGTCTTATAGAGCTTATTATTGCGATAGACCTCGACCGTTTCGCCCTTCTGAACCGGCGTAAGCGTCGCGCCGTTGTAGAAGGAGCCGTCTTGATAGACGAGCGTCATCTCTTGCGTGTCGCGATTGTCGACGACCGTGCCGAAATCGTCAGCGAAATCGTAATTGTCGGGATTAATCACAATAACGAGCGCGTTGGTCGCCTGCGCGTAGTTATTGAAGTACTTATTCGCAAAAGAGCCGACGTCGACGATGCGGCCAAGATTGAGATTGCTAAAGACGATCTTGTCGTTAGCGAGCATATCGAGTCCTTCGCCGCAGAAGAGCGCCTTCAATTGCGTCTTCGTGGCGGCGGCAAGATTCGAGCCGTCGATAAGCGCTTCAAGATCGCTCGCTTCCACGAGCGTCCCGTTAATATACATGCCGAGCTTAACGCCCTTATATTCCGCCGTCTTATCGGCGCCGAATTCCGTCGACGCGCCGTTGACCGTAAAGGAGTAGTTCAGGTAGATCGCGCCGTCGATTCCAATGATCGACTCGCTTTCGTAAGCTTCCGAGCCGTTCGGAACGTACTTCTCCGACGAAACGACGAGCGGCGTCTTCCACGTGTAGGAGTCGACGACTTCGGGACGGAGGTCCGGAACGTCGCACACGGCGGGATTGAGCTCGAGCTTATACTCGACGTTGCCGGAGGAGTAGTTGCCCGTGACCTTAATATAATAGACGCCCGCGTCGAACGGATTGCCGTCGAGATCTTCGTCGAAGTAGATCGACTCAACGTTGGTCATCTCGGCGTAGCTCTTAGCGACGAGTCTGTAGCCGCGCGGATCGCTTGGATCTTCTTTATATAAGTAGAGGTCAAGGTCGGCGTCGTTGATCTGGCTCGACGTCGAATTGTAGTACATCTTGACGTAGTTGGCGGCCGTGCCGGCGGCGGTCATTTCGAATCGATACCAGTCGACTTCGTCGATCTTATTGCTGTACTGCTTCAGAACGAGGTCGGTGAGCTCGGTCGTTCCATAGAGAACGCCGAGATTCGAGGTCGGATTAGCCTTCGTCGAGACGTCCTTCTGATTGACCGACTCGAAGGAGTTGTTTTCCTCGTAGATATCGTCGTATCCGGCGTTGACCGTAACTTCGTAGTTCGTGTTCACGCCGCCGACGACGTCGTCGGCAAATTCGACGCGCAAGAAGTATTCGCCCGCCGTTAGACCGGCAAGCGGAATCGTGAGCATATTGTACGTTCTCGAATACGTCTTGCCGTCGGCGCCGGTCGTATGCACGACCTCTTGGGTCGCCTTCGCGTCGAAATGTCCTTCCACGAACCCAAAGACGGCGGGATCGAGCAGGACGGCTTCGTTATTCTGGCACAGATAGAGGGTCGCCTTGAGATTTTGAGTGCGCGCGCCTTCTGCCCAGCGCACGACGAGGGAGTCGGAGTTCGACGCCGTTTGCGTAAGCTCAAATTTGTAGTTGTCGACGGGGTCGGCGGTCAGATCCTCGGTTCCCTCGGCGAAGAGGGTGAGGTTGTTAAGAGTGAACGTATTGCCGTAGACGGTCGACCCGCTCTGCGAGCTCGGCACGACGACGTCGATTTGACCGAGATTTGAGGCGGTCGCGTCGGCAAAGTCGACGCTTTCGTTATTCGGTTCGTAGGCGTCTAATTCGAGAACGCCGTAGCCTGGCATGCGCTGAATCGCCGTGAAAGAATAGATGTACGGCGTGCGTCCAGTCGATTGGTCGTAGGTCGTAAAGACGTAACGGTCGAATCGCGCGTCCCACTGGATCGGCATTCGTTCGACTTGGCCGGTTTCGGGATTCGACATGTACACGGCGGTGTAGTACTCGACGTCGGTCGGTTCGTAGGTCGCGTCGTAGTCGTAGCCCCAGAAGGTGAGCCACGATTTTAGCGGAGTCGAGTTCGTCGTGCTGACCGTAACGTCCTCGCCGCGCGCGTTCAAGTAGTGAACTTCAACGCCGACGCCGTAGTTCTGGTCGAGATATTCTTGCGTTATGCCGTAGAGCGGCGATTGAACGTCTTCCGCGAGAACTTCCTTCGCATACTCGGAGAAATAAAGCCATTCTCCCGTCGTCGAAGGATAGAGCCCTCCGTTCGTGCTGTTCGGGTAGATTTGGGCGTAGTTCGTATCGCCCTGGTAAATGTACTCGGACGCGCCGTCCTTGAACCATGCGAAACCGTAGTAGATCGACGACGGGTCGTTCGTGAAGGAGTTCGCGATATAGATGAACGTTTGATCTTCCGGAGAAACGAAGTCGGCGTAATCGGGATTGACGACTTCGCTCGTATCCGACCAGCCGGTGTAGGTCAAGATATTAGCAAGCGCGGCCGCCCAACCCTGGTTGTAGTGGCTGAAGCCGTACAAACTCGCGGAGTAGTCGGCGGAAACCACGTGCGTCCCGTTCGTCGAGACGATCGCGTTTGAGAGAAGAGGCGCGTCGATCGTCGTTTCAAAGCCCGTCGTTTGCGAAAGAATATGTTCCTCAAACCCCGATTCCTTCACGGTAATCGTCGATTCGGCGCGCGCCGTTTCCTGCAGCGAGGAAAGATCGATCGACTCGGCAAGCGAGGTCGGCGTCGCCGTCTCGACCTGCTGCGCCTGAGACGCCGCCGCTAGGATCGAAGGATCGACAGAAAGAAGTTGTCGTTCCTCCAGCGGCTCCATGCCCAGTCGGCGAGCGGTGAGAGAACGTTCGCGCGCCTTCGACGACGAAAAACTCTCCGCCGTCGAGATTTTTACGCGATTCAGAAGATCGGACAGAAAACGCTTACCTGTTTGCGACATAGTTTTCATTCCTTCGTAAAGTTTACCTCGCAAGCGACTCGCAAAGGCGGATCCAACCTTCGCAATACCCCGCTATACGACGATCACGACGCTACCGCGCGCCCTAATTTTTCAGTCGAACGTGTCGACGGACGCGTCGTCTTGTACAAGTTTGCCACACAAAAGCGCGTAGCCGCGCAAGGACTCTGGCGCTCGACCCGCGCCGACGCGCCCTATACAAAACACGCGTTCCGCGGCGTCCCGTCCCGACCGACCGGTCGACACGGCATGGAGGGTCCGCGCTCTCCTCGCAAACGCGATAGAACGCGAAAATCCCGCCTAATGAGACGTATTCTCATCTAGTTTAACGCATCCAACCAAATTTTACCACAAAAAACGCCGTTTTTTTCTTTAGCCGCCACGTTTTCATGTCAAATCGTAAGGATGCGACAATTGTTCCAATCGTTCAGTTATAACAAGCTAGTCAATTCTACCGTTTCACGTTCCCTTTACCGGTTGTCCCGAATAAAACTGAAACGTCGGTAGAGCGTTCTCCGCCAAACGCGCCGTTGATTACGACTGCGCGACGACGAATCAACGCTTTGAAGCCGTCTACTTTTGACGCGACCCAACGCCTCTTTGTTCCAACGTTTCGCGACAAAGTCGACTCTTTCAACACGATTAAAACGTCGTCTGTATTTTATCTATTTTTTCTACCAAAACAATACTTCCTATCTTCTTTTGTTTAACATTTCGCCGCCCGTCATTCCGACGCGATAAAAGGGGCGCGCCCCGATTGAAAGAATTTTACTTTGACGTATAATGACGGCGTTTAAAGCTTCGGCGCGACAAGCGCGGCGCTTGCGCGACTCCGATCGCTTCTTTTCACACCGGCGCTACTACGCCATTACATCAATGAAAGGTTGTCTATGTCGTCGTTATCAAGTCCTTCGCGACCGAATACAGACGTGAAAAAAGTCGCCATTCTCTTCTCCGGCGGTCCGGCGCCGGCGGCTAACGCGGTCATCGGCGGCGCCGCGATGTGCTTCGCGCGCGCGGGCGTCGAAGTTTATGGAATGCTCAACGGTTATACGCACCTTGTCGAATATAAGGACGGCGACGTTCTCGAAGAAGGCAAAGCGTACGTGCGTCTCGATAAAAACATCTGCGACGGATTGCGCACTCGCCAGGGCATCTGCATCGGCACGGCGCGCGCCAACCCGGGCAAAGCGCTGAAGACGCCCGCCGATCTCGAAGACGCGGAAAAGCTCGCGCCGATGGAAACGGTTTACAAGGCGCTCTGCTCGCTGGGAATCGACGCGCTCGTCTCGATCGGGGGCGACGACACGCTCACGACGGCGGCGAAATTCAAGCTCTATATGGATCGCAAGCCGGCGGGCGCGAAGCGTATTAAGGTCGTCCACCTTCCGAAGACGATCGACAACGACTACGAAGGCATTCCGTTCACGTTCGGTTACTTCAGCGCGGTCGAAATGCTCGCGAAAGAGCTTCGCAATCTCCTTTCGGACAGCGAAGCGGCGGGCGCTGGTTTCGTTTGCCAGCTGATGGGTCGCGCGGCGGCGTGGTTGGCGTACGGCGCGGCTATCGCGGGCGAGGCGTCTGCGGTCGTCGGTCTGGAAGATATTGAAGAATCTTGGAAGACGACGGAAGTAACGATCGATCCCGAGACGGGCAAAGAGGTCTTGGACGCCGACGGCAAGCCGGTCATGCGCACGATCGTCGATATGTCGCACGTCGTGAATCACCTCGTCGACGTTCTTCAAGCGCGCGAGAAGGAAGGTCAGAAGGGATTCGTCGCCGTCATTTCGGAAGGCGTCGCGGAATTCCTGCCTCTCTCCGAAATCGAGAAGTGCGTCTCGCACGACGAATATCTCTCCCTTAAGCCCGACACGTTCGGTCACTTCCCGGTTTCGCAGCTGAAGTACTCGTCCCGTTTGGGTCGCCTTATGGCGGAAGAGTACAAGCGTCGCACGGGCAAGAGCAAGAAGTTCAACGGTCTCCAGTTCGGTTACGAAGTTCGTTGCAATCAGCCGACGGCGTACGACGTATGCGTCGGCAGCCAGATCGGCGTCGGATGCTATCGCGCGCTCTGCGAGGAGAATTTGAACGGCGTTATGATCTCGGTCAACAGCGGTCCCGATCCGATGGGACTCTCGTTCCCCAAATTCGAAGAGCTCATCAATATGAGCAAGCTTCGCGCGTATCCGCGTCCGATCAAGGTCGGCGGCGATATGCACCAGCTGGCGCGCTATCTGGAAGCGTGGTGCGACTAAGCTCCCTTAATTAGCGACTAAAGAGGTCGACGCGCGGTAAAATTTGAAAATTTTTGCCGCGCGCCCCTTGCGCGACAGAAAAAGGGTGGTAGAATACCCACTGTTGTTTGACCCCGATGGGGTTGGCGGGCGCGTAGCTCAGTTTGGTTAGAGCGCGTCCCTGATAAGGACGAGGTCCATGGTTCGAATCCATGTGCGCCCACTAAAAAACGCCGGTCGT
>CADCOO010000165.1 GCA_902803085.1 uncultured Planctomycetota bacterium | reverse complement strand
TCATGATTTCCTTCATAACGTCCGTCATTTCTCTTACTCCTGCACGGGTTTTCTTAAGGTACGTCGCGCGCTCCGCAATGGACGAAAAATGCATTGTGTCCGGATCCGTCGCACGAAAATCCGACATAAGCAATCCGATCGAGTCGTCCCCCTCGTACAACGCGTTCGCGATCAGAACGCGCTGACCGTCTTCGAAAATCTCGCCCGTTTCGAGATCGACGCGCGCTTTGGTCGCAAAAGCGCGACCGAGCGTCAGCTTCGGATCTTCGGTAATAAAAATCACCCAGGTCTCGGGCAGCTCGTGGAAGTCTGCGTTCGCGTCTAAGGCGTCCCAATCGATCATGGAAAAGTGATAGCGCGCGCGTTTTGGCGTAACGCCGTCGCCGTCGCGCTGAATCTCAATATTGTAGCGATTCCCTTTGGAATCGTGCGCCAAGACGTCGAGGCAAACGCTTCGTCCTTTAAGATTCGTACGATCGTCCTGCGTTATTACTTTGACGACGACGATATCGTCGCGTCTCAAAAGCGCTCGAACAATATCCTGCACGGCGGGAATATTGTCTTTTAAAACGACGCGCATAAAGACGTCGTCGAGCATACGAAGCCGCGCGATTCGTTTACGCTTGCGTTCGAAACGCTCGTCGGCGCTCAGAGGTTCCTTCGTCATTATACTCTCCCTGACTAAGCGACGTCAACAATGGAATTAACGCGGACGCTTTCGTCCTTTGCCGCCTGAATTCGATCTGCCGCGTCCGTTCTTTCCTTTCCCTTTTCCCTTCCCCTTTTCCGGCGCGCGGTTCGAGCTGCCGCCCGCGAGCGTTTCCTCGCGCTCGTACGCGTCGCGACGCTCCTCCTTGGAGACAAAGACGTTCTCAGGATCGGTTGGCACGGCGATCAGATCAAGTCCTTGAGCGTCGACGATTTCGCAACGCACGAACTCGCCGGGCGTAAGGTTTCGACCGGTTACGTAAACGACGGGGTCGACGTCGGGCGCGTCGGCGTAGGTGCGGCCGACGCAGACGTGCTTCATAAGCGAGCCGTTCTCGGCGACGGCGCGCGTATCGAGGAGGACGTCCATCGTTCGTCCGACTAAATCGCGCGCGAACATGTGCGAGATGCGTTCCTGTTTCGCGTAGAGTCGTTCGAATCGGCGCGCTTTCGTTTTCGCGTCGACCTGGCCGTCTAGGGTTGCCGCCGGCGTTCCGGGCTCGGGCGAGAATTCAAAGATTCCGGCGCGCGCGAACTTCTGCTTTTCGACGAATTCGACGAGCTCGTAGAATCGTTCGTCCGTTTCGCCTGGAAAGCCGACGATTAAGGAAGTGCGAAGCGCGACGTTGGGAATCTCTTCGCGAATGCGCGCGAGCAATTCTTCAATTTCCGCGCGATCGCCGCGGCGATTCATACTGCGAAGGAGTTCGGAATTGCAATGCTGCAACGGCATGTCGACGTAGGGAACGATCGACGTCGTACCCGGCTCTTCGAGTTTAAAGAGCGCGGTAAGATCTTTATCCCAGTAGAGCGGATAGGCGTACAAAACGCGAATCCAATCGAATTGGTTCCGCGATTTGAGCGCTTCGAGCAGGCGCTTCAACGACGGTTCGCCGTACAGATCCTGACCCCAGAAGGTCGTCTCTTGAGCAATGAGCGTTAGTTCGCGAACGCCTTGATCCGCGAGGCGCGACGCTTCGTCGAGAATCGCGTCCTGCGGTTTGCTAACGAAGCGGCCGCGAATATGCGGTATCGCGCAGAAGGAACAGAAGCGATCGCAACCGTCGGCTATCTTGAGGTACGCCGCATGCGGGAGCGTTAATCGCGCGCGAGTCGAGTCGTCGAGCGTAAGATTTCGCGCGGGAGAATGATAGACGCGCGGAGAGGCGGCGAGTTCGGCGCGCGCCGAGGCCGCTTCGGACGCGGAGAGCACGGGCAAGCTCGGACCCTGCGTTTCGTCGATCGCGGCCGTCGGCTCGGGAGCGAGTAGTCGCGTTGCAATTTCGCCAATGCGCGCTTCGTCGAAGGGTCCGAGCCACGCGTCGACTTCGGGATAGCGCGCCGCCAGCTCGCCTCCGTCCGACGCCACGGCGCACCCTGCGACGACGATCGCACGAATATTCCCTGCTTTTTTCTGCTCGATCGCCTGCCGAATAAAATCTTCCGCTTCAGCGACCGCCGACCGCAAAAAGCCGCACGTATTGAGCAAAAGGAGGTCGACGGAATCCGCGTCGATCGCAAGCTGCGCGCCAAGCTTGCACAGCCGTCCCGACGTCGACTCGGAATCGACTAAATTCTTCGGACAGCCGAGCGAAATCGTTGAAAACGTTTTGCCGCGAAGCGCGTTCCGATTGAGTGTGATTTCCGCCTTGTCTAACGATTCCGAGCTATTCGTCATGAGCGCCTTCGCAATGCGGACGTCAAAGTCCGCCGTTTAAGGGAACGCGCGCGACTGCGGCGCGCTTGAATCGAATGAAACGCTCGCGCGTTTCGACGTTGTTTCCGCGCTTTCCGTAATGGACCTCGGGGGTAATCGCATTATAGCGCGCGCGACGTGGAAGTCAAGCGAATCGCTCGCCGAGACGCAATCTCGCGTCGCGTCCTACGCCCCTCGCGATAACAACAAAGCTTCATAACGATTGTAGCGGAAAAACGAGCTCCGTCGTGAAAAATTTGCCATTTTTAACGAGCTGCGAAGGTAGCGCTTTGCAAAGCCTGGGTAAAATGTATAAAATAAGAAAAGTAGCGCCGACCGGCGGCGCGTCCCCCCTTTACAATTAAGAGTGAAACCATGACGAAAAGAACTCATTCGAAGCCTAATAACAGGAACGGCGCAATTCTCCTTGCGTTTGCGGCGACGGTTACTCTTTTCGTCGCCGGAGGGTGCAAGGCGATCGAGGAGCACAAATGCTGCCTCTTTTCGGAGGACGGAATCTTCTCGCCGAAAAAATCGGAGGTCGACCGCGCCAATAAGAACGACGAACGAGACGCGCTAGCGCGCGCCGCCGTCGCGTCCTCCAATAAGAAGGAAGCGTGGGAAGAGACCGACGAAGATAGAGCAAAGAACCCGCCCATCGACCTCAAGAAATACACGTGGACAACCCAGCGGCCAAACGGCGGCGCTCTCTTTCCGAAGCAGTGGCAGGGGCCCGGACCGGCGCTCGTCGTCGAGCCCGCTACGATCGCCGCGCCCGTCGGCTCCGACGTTATTGTCGTCGCGAGCTACATCGGCGAGGATTCGCAATTCTTGCGCGTCGGGGAGGAGCTCAACTGGAGTTTGTCCGGAACGGGTAAGTTCATGGAGTCGAATCCGAACGAATTTGCCAACGGTCGACTTGCCAACGTCGGTTCCAGATTGCGGTCCGAGAGTTGCTTGAGCTGTCCGCTAACGAAGAATACCAGAGACGTCGACGACCGTAATATGACGACCACGACGACGGGTCAACTCTGGCGAATCAATCGCGGCACGGACACGCAGCTTGACGACGTAACGATTCTTCGCGGGCAATCGTGGACGTCGGTCTCGTCGTTCGAGGAAGGGACGTCGACGATCGTGGTTCTTTCGGACACGATCGGCAACTGGAATAAGCGACGCGCAGTTTCTGAAATTCACTGGGTCGACGCGGCGTTCCTCTTTCCGGAGTCGGGGGTAAGCGAGGTGAACACGTCGCAGAATTTAACGACGCGGGTCTGCCGCAAGACGACGGGCGAGCCGCGCGAGGGCTGGAAGGTGCGGTATAGGGTTCTCTCGGGCGACGCGGGACTCGGTCCGAATCGCGAGCCTTCGGTTACGGTTCGAACGGACAAAGATGGAAACGCGACGACGACGGCAACGCAACTCAATGGCGTGGCGGGAACGGCCAAGATACTCGCGACGGTCTTTCGTCCTGCGACAGAGACGGCGCGCGAGGCGGAAATCGACAGCAAAACAATCTTCCAGACGTGGACGCAAAACGGAGTCGTAACGGCGTCCCTCACGCCG
>CADCOO010000164.1 GCA_902803085.1 uncultured Planctomycetota bacterium | reverse complement strand
TCCTTCTGGCGGCATGAATCCCGCCGGCGGCATGAATCCGGCTGGCTGCATGAATCCCGCCGGCGGCATGAATCCTTCTGGCGGTATGAATCCCGCTGGCGGCATGAATCCTGCCGGCGGCATGAATCCGACCGGCGGCATGCCAATGTAACGCCGAAGCACGGTTCATTGCGGCGGAGATTAATCGCGACGAACGGCGCGTAAGACGCCGTTCGTTCCATGACACGACGCGGTCGCGTTTAGCGGCTGCGCCTTATTTCTTTATTTAAACGGAAGCAATTTGCACAATGAGACGACGCGCGTTTACCTTGTTGGAACTGCTGCTTGTTCTCGCGCTCATCACGGCGATTTCCGCGTTGAGCGTGGCGAGCTATCGTCGCCAGTACGCGCGCGCGCAGTTCAAGAGCGCGGTCGTCGCGTTGCAAATTGACCTGAATCGCACGCGTTTGCTCGCGATGCGCACGGGCGAGGCGTATCTCTTTCGGTACGTCCCCGGCTCGAGCGTTTACGAGATAGCGCCGTTGCGCACGCTGCAGGAGGTAATCTATCGCGCGAACGGCGAGATTGAAGAGGAATCAAACGACGCGTTGGGCGGCTCCCTCACGACGACGCCGGGCGTTACGGAACCGACGCTCTATACGGACGATCTTTTTTCACGCGAGAATATTCTCGCCGACTTGGCGGAAGCGGGGCGTTCGACCGCGCGTCTTGGCGCGACGTCGGTCGATATGACGTCTCCTTTGGGCGGTTCGCTCGCCGTTCCGGGAGTCGACAATACGGCGGTGCTGGGGTACGGAACCGACGCTACGCTTAATCCCTATGCGACTACAGGTTCCGACGCGTTTGGCGTCGGCGGCCAGTTTACGCTCGACGGCGGTCTTGCGTCTTCCCTTAGCGAAGGCGCTCTAACGACGACGTTGCGCGATATGAACGTCGAAGAACGCGCGATTGGCAAATCGGAGAATACGATCGCATGGCGCGTCAATCGCGACGGACTCGTCGTGCGCAAAGCGCTTGCCGCAGACGCAATCTTTACCTTTTCCCGCATTTCCTTGTCGACGCCGACGAATTTGCGCAGTCGTCGCCCCTCGGGCGCGTCGAATACCGAAGCGCTCTCGCCGACTACGGCGGACGCGACGGAGTCTGGCGATTTCGGGTCGCGACTCGGCGGCTCGCTAACGTCGCCGCCGAGCGGATCGACGAACGACGCGCTCGGAGGCGGTTTGAACGCGCCTGCGGGTTACGAGGAGTCAAGCGCCTTTTTCGACGCGTCCAGCGCGGCTGCGTCGGAGAGCGCGGTAGCGAGCGTGTGGTCGGAGCCAATTCTCTTCTATCCAAACGGCAGAACGTCGACGGCGGCGATTGGATTGGCTTCGATCGACAAGTATCAGTATTATTCAGAGGTTGCGATTCGCGGTATGACGGGCTACGCGCGTATTTCTGGAATATCGTCGGCGCCGCCCGGCTCCGATTTGAATCCCAGCGCGCTTACGCAGGAACAGCTCTTCCGCCTCTCGCATCCGTTGGAAGAGAGCGTCGCCGTTTCCGGCGTCGACCCGTCTAACGCGTCCGGCGCGTTAACTTCGCCGACCGCGCCAAACCTTGTGGAACCGACTCTTGATCAGGGATTGGACGCCCTTTCCGATCCCTTAGCAACGCCTCCCGACCCGCAGTCGGACGCGATGGGGTTCGCGCCGCGCTATGGCTCGACGACCGGACGTTCCGGCTATCGTTTTGACGCGTCCGGAGGTTCTGCTTTGCCGTCGTCCGCTCCGCCGTCTCCGGCGCCTCTTGCGTCGGAACCGACCGTAGCGCCCGGCTCGCCGTTCGACGCGGTCGATAACGCGACGAACGACCTTGCGCCCTCCAATCAGGCGGCGGCGTTGCAACAGCCGGCGCCGTCGTCGACGGCGCAACCTGCGGAAAACGACGTCGTTCCGTCGCCGTCAGGCGCTCCTTCTTCATTCTCGACTTCGAACGAGCAGGACGCGAACGCGCCCGAAACGAACGAGACGAACGGACGAGGCAATAGGGGACGGCGGCAATGACGAAGCGATCTGGTTTTACTCTATTGGAAATTCTCGTCGTATTGGCGATCCTCGGCATGGGCTTGG
>CADCOO010000163.1 GCA_902803085.1 uncultured Planctomycetota bacterium | reverse complement strand
CGTCGCGCGGAACAGCTTGGAAGGATTCGCGGAACGGTTCCTCTTCAGAATTGACTACCGTATTGTCGACTTCCGTTTCCGGCGCCGTGAGCGTATTGACGTTGAGCGTCTGCGCCTCTTGCGGAATCTCAAAACGCGAAGCGACCATTGGCGCGGGCTCCTCGACGGCGCTAGGAGCGACGGACGCGTTCGGCGCGGCGAAGAGCGACTCGTTAGCAAATCCGAGCGAGGTTTCCGAAAGATTCGGGAACGAGTCGAGAGTTAGCTGTTGCTCGGCGCTCGCAGTATTTTCGACGACGGCGGCGTTGGGAGCTACCGACGACGGAGTTACTTCAGGCGCCGCTGCGGGCGCGAGGATAGGCGTTGATTCAAAACCTGCGGCGGGCGTCGACTTTGGCGCGAGGTAAAGCGGGGCTTGATTTGTCGTTGGAGCGACGCTTAGGGGCGCGCTTTGGTTATTGTCGAATCCTCCGGGCGCGGTTGGGAAAGGTTCGATTTCGGGGAGATTGTCGACGTTTGGCAAATTCGTCGTAGAGCCGGAGACGTCGTCGGTTGACGCAAAGCCGAGATTTCCACTTTCCGTATTCGGCTGTGCGTTTGGTTCGACGTTTTGCATCGCGACGAGAGGAACGTTTGACGACGGACTTTGGTAATTGCCAAAACCGGCGCTGGCGTCTTCTAGCGAATAGTCGGCGAAACCGCCCGCCGTTTGGCGAATTGGGTTCGGCGCGGGATTGACGACGTTTGTTGAATATTGCGGTTGCGAAATAGGGGAGTTTTGCCCTGTCGGTTGTTGGCGTCCGAGATATTGCGCTTGTGCGATTCCACTTGGCTTCTTAGCGTTCGACTGCTGTTGCGCGACGTTTGGCGTCGCCGCTTGCGTAACGTTTGTCGTCGTGGATCGAACGCTTGTTTTCGCCTGTCCGTTTTCAAAGGAAATTACGCGAACGCTCGAAGATTTCGGCGGTTGCGTCTGATTGGGTTTATTGACAAGCGATAGGTTGGGGGACCATTCTTCCTCGTCGTCGGGCGTTGCGCCTCCGTCGGGATTATTGAGAAAGTCGGAATTTAGAGCGCGTAGAGCGTTGAAATCTTTAACGGTGGTTCCAGAAGTTTCCTGCAGTGTGGCGACGGCGTTAGGACGCGCGGTTTGCGCGTAGAGGTTTTGCGAAAAAAGGACGAAAAACGCAAGGACGATTCCAAGCAGCCTCAACGCAAACGCGTCGGATTTGCGCGTCCATGCGACCAAGCGAGCTTCACGCGTTTCGCCGCGCGTTCTGCGCGAACTGAAAGCGAATTGGAACTTCCTTGCGGTTGATGTTGACGTCATTTCGTGTCGAACCTTTACGATCGGCGGCGCGTTTCGTTCGCCTAATGAATCCTTTCCGTCGTCCGTTTGTTTGACGAGCGCGTTGTCGACTCCTCGTATTTTCCCGCGTCTCGACCGCTTCCGTACGATCGGAGCGCGCGAACTAATAAACGGACGGTTGAGAGAATACAGAATTTTATTCGATTCGACAAGCCGTATTTTTATTTTTTCATTCGTTGCCGTCGCCGTAAATAAGAAAGACGTCCCGACCGCGCGATCGAGACGTCCAATAATCCTATAGTAATATGTCGACGAAAGGCAATCGACGCGTTATTTGCTTGGCGCCTGCTGACGATCCGCTTGCGGGACATATTCGGATAATTTCTTATCCGCATAAATCGGCTGGAAGCGCGTCATACGCTGACGACCGTTGAGCATTGGCAACGAGAGCATGTCTTCTCCGACGAGCGGCTTGAGGTACTTGAGGAATTCGTCCGAGACGTCGCAACCGTTCGGCAGAATCCAATCTTTCGGGAACGTGCGTTCGCTATTGGCGACTTCCGCGAGGGGAGCTTTGTCATAGCGGACGTTGTAGATCATGCCGGGGTCGCGCAGAATCGTCGACATATACCCGCCTTGCCCCGTCGCCGCAAGTTCGACCGCCTTCTGGCCCAAACGAAACGCTTCGTCCAGATCGACAGTCGACGCGTATCCGATCGAATGACGCTGGTCCGTACCCGGCACGTTGCAACGCGCGGCGCCCTTCGTTGCGAGACCAACTGAGTTGAGGTAGTTCACTACCGTTTGCGCGACCGTTACTTTACTAGCGCCGAAATTCGTGTGGCCAAAGGAGTCCTTAACCGCGCCTACGTCTCCGACGTTAAAACCTTCGCTCACGATCACGACGCAACGACCCGCCTGCTTAAGCGTTTCGTTGACCTGGTCGGCAAGTTGTTCGAGCGAACGCGGCGATTCTGCGAGATAGATGAGAATGGGGTTCTCGCGCTTTGGGTCCGCGAGTCGCGCCGCCGCCGGTATGAAGCCGATTTTGCGTCCCATCGCCTGCATAACGAGTACGGGGTCGGCGGGGCAGGAACCTTTATTTTCCTCGTTGGCGTATTGCGTCATGTGGACCCAATATTTTGCTGCGGAGGCGTAGCCGGGCGTGTGGTCGATCAATTTGAATTCGGCGTCGCCGATATCGTTGTCAATTGTCTTTGGAACGCCGACCGCTTGCAGTTCGAGCCCTCGTTCCGCAGCGAGCAGCGCAATTTTATTGGCGGTGTCCATGGAGTCGTTGCCGCCGTTATAGAGGAAATAACCGACGTTGTGCGCCTTGAAAACCTCGACGATACGCTCAAAATCTTCCTGTTGCCACGACTTGAGCTTATAACGGCACGTTCCGATCGAGCCTGCGACGGGCGTATAGCGCAAAAGCGCGATTTCGTCCTCCGGTTGCGCGGTCAGATCGATTAATTCTTCCTTAAGCGCGCCCTCGATCCCGTGGCATGCGCCGTACACGGTTCCAATATTGTCAAATTCTCGCGCCGCTTCAATAACGCCGCGCAGACTGCTGTTAATAACGCAAGTAGGACCGCCGCTCTGCGCGACGACGAGGTTTTTACGTAACGTCATTTCCGCTCTCCCATATTAATAAAGGTTTCAACCGCGCTCTCACAATCACAGCGATTTCGTCCGGTTCAAAGCGTGTTCCAGGCTAATTCGCACGCCGCACTCCAATATATCCCTTTTTTCGTTTTTGGCAACTTGTGCGCGTCGCGCTTTGGTAATATGCGTTCTTCTTTAGAAAGATTGCGTTCCAGACGGGTTGCAAAACGCGTCGACTTTGCTTGAATTTGCAAAATAGCGCGCGCCGATAATTACTGCCGACGAGAGAAAATGTGAAGATTGTCGCTACTGCGTAGCGTAGCGCGACGCGTCAATGCGCGAAAAATAGCGCGGCGTTCGGCGTTTTACGATGTTTTGCTCTTTTCGCGCGCTCGTTAAAATTACGCCGCCGCCCATTCTTTCCCTTGACGCGCCATTTTAACAAATTTTTTTGCTTTTTTTGGCGTGTTACGCGATAAAGTCCGATATTTCGGGGTTTGTATTTTTAATTTTGATATTGACGACAGCGTTAATTTAGTTATAATTAGGATAGATTGCGAAACCGGCAAAACCTGAGAAATCGGATCGTTCGCGACGATTGTTAGGGAACCGGTTGACTGTCCGCGAATCGACAAGCGAGGTTATAGACGCATGACTATTCCGGGCGCGCATGACGGCGTTTGCGCTTTCGTTGTAATGGGACGACGATTGGCGCGAACGGCGCTTGACAGACGACTGAGCGGTTCGGTTGGTGGAGAATCGTACCGAATCAGATAACGAAGGGATTGGTATATTAATGACTGCTAAATCGGTGTACACAACGGGCGAAGCCGCTAAAATTTGCAAAGTTAGCCAACAGACGATTATTCGTTGCTTTGACTCTGGCGCGTTAAAGGGATTTCGCGTGCCGGGCAGCCGCTTTCGCCGCATTCCGCGCGACAGCCTGCTCGCCTTTATGAAGGAGAATAATATTCCGACCGACGCGCTCGAAAGCGGCAAGCGCAAGATTCTCATCGTCGACGACAATGCGGAGCTCGTCGATCTCCTCGTCAACGTTCTCGAACGCGACGGACGTTTTGAAACTCGAACCGCCGGCAATGGCTTCGACGCCGGCATGATGGTTAAAGAGTATCGACCCGAGCTTATTATTCTCGACGTCATGCTCCCTGATATTAACGGCAAAGACGTCTGCGTGCGCGTGCGCGGCGATCAGTCCCTCGATCAAGTCAAAATTATCTGCGTTTCCGGCGAAGTGGAGACGGATCGCGTTACCGAGCTTATTCAGGCGGGCGCGGACGAATTTCTCCCGAAACCGTTCAGCACCGACGAGCTCGTCGAGCGCATCTGTCGACTGTTGGACGTCGATTCTTTTCGCTAATGAGTAGCGCGTTCTCGCGCTTACTCGCGCGTGCGTTTTGGGCGGGTTCTCCGCCGCTTGTAGGTTTAGTTTAGTAGTCGTATCAGGTCGCGGTTCCAGTGAGCCGCGATTTTCTTTTTGGCGCGTCGGAGAAGACGCGCGGGCAAATTGAGTCGTGGAATTGACGCTTTTATGAAGAACGACGGCGAAACGATTGTGAGCGCCGAGGAGCTGGCGCGCGCGGTTGAGACGAGAACCTTTCGGAGTTTGGCGGAGTTTGCCGCAGGCGCCGGGCATGAGCTCAATAACCCGCTTGCGGTAATTAGTATGCTCGCGCAGACGCTCCTTCGTGACGAGACGGCTTCCGATAAGCGCCGCATGTTGGCGGCGATCGTCGAACAGACGCAGGTTGGCTACGAGATGCTCGCGTCGTTGCGTTCCTTCGCTCGTCCGCCGCAACCGGCGTTGCGACCGCTCAACGCCTATGATTTCTTCTCGGAACGTTTCGAGCGCGAACGCGTTCTCCTCGCCGAAAGCGGAATCGAGACGAAGGCGATTAATTCCCTAGATCCGAGCGTATCTTTCGACGGCGACCCCGAATTTCTCGCCACGATTCTCCATTCCCTGGCGCGCAACGCAACGACCGCCGTTCAAACGCGAACGTCCGGTAAGATTCATTTTATAGCCGAACATACCCAAAACGCGATCGTCTTCGGAGTTGAAGACAACGGCGTCGGTATGACCGACGAACAACGCGAGCTAGCGTTCGCGCCTTATTTCTCCGGTCGACGCGCCGGGCGCGGACTAGGCGTCGGGCTTTCCCTAGCGCGTCGCTTTGCTGAATCGCTCGGCGCGGAATTGCTCTGCGAAGAGTCGCAACGCTTTCCGACCGGCTGTCTTTGGCGCGTTCTTGTGCCGCTTGCGGACGAAAAGTCGGGACTTTGAATTACTAATTCGCTATTATAAAGCGGAACGGCAGCCCGGCGATTACGGCTCTTTTCTGATTAGATCGCCGAGGGCGCTCGTGTGAGCGTCTTTTTTGTCTTGTCTTTGTCGAGGATGTGGAGCAGACGCTCGGGCATATACGTCGTATGAATCGACGAAACCATAGGAAAAGAAAAAAACGCGACGTTAACCTTAACGCCGCGTTTAGAATTGTTACGAACGGTCGCCGTTACTTCTGCAAAAAGAGCGACCGGACAATAATGAGCTTCTTTGTCGTTCCGTCGACCTCGACCGTTCCCGAAGTTCCTTTAACGCCGACTTTCTGACCGATAAACTGGCTAAAGGAAACGTTTCGATCCGGCTGGAGGTAGGCGACGATGGTTAAGGTTGTGCCGTCGTGCGCTAATAACGCGTACTTCGGCGCGCCTTCCGAGGCGTTCGAAAGTTCTACGAGCGTGCCGGAGGAATCGAAATGCTCGAACGATTTCGACGTCGCCGGCGCAAAGGAGCCCGTTTGACGGACTTTGCCCGACGCATTGCCGCTCGCCAATGCGATTCGATTCGCGGCTAGCGGCGCGATCAGTTCGTGCGACGTCGCGCGTTCGACCGGCTTCCAAGGAGACGCGTTTGAATCGTTGAGCGCCACGGAGTTTTCGGGACTCCTTGTCGTTTGGTCGGCGTTCTCCTGGTTCGGCGCCTTAAAGACGAGCGCTCCACGCGGCTTTTCGACGGACGTCGTCGACTCAACGTTAATCGTCGCTTCCGCAACTTCGCTCTTCATTTTTTCGAGATCGTTGCGGCGCAGTAGTCCCGTTTGTAATTTCGCGTCGCCAGTCGTTCTAGCGACTTCTTGCATATCGTAACTAGCGGGCGGCACGATGATCTGCGCGCCGGAGGATAGTAGCGACGGCAACCGCGCGAGCGCGGCGCCTTTTTTCGTGCGGTCGACGTTCGTTGCGAGGATAGCCTCTTTTTCGCGACGGAACGGGCTATTGTCGCCGGAGAATGCGAACTCGAGTCGCGACTTATGCTGATCTTTTTTAGGCGTCGGCTTTAGCGCGGTCGTTTCGTGCGGCGTGGGAACGGCGGACGCGACCGGCGTTGGCGACGGACTGGCTACGACGACGTTTTGCGCGTTAAGGGGAACGTTCGTCGGAACGCCCGGCGTTTCCTCTTGAATGAAATTCCCATTGACGAAGCGTCCGTTTGGCAAACCGCTTGCGTCGAGCGCGAGTCCCGGCGCGGGGACGTTCGGGAAGAACTTTCCGTCGACGACGCGTCCGTCGGGCACGGCGTTGATCGCGCCCGTAGTTTCCGCGTTATTGGCGATTGGAACCCCAGGCGGATCCTGGAATTGCGCGATCGGTTCCGGCTGGTTGGAATTGTTTGTCAAACCCTCGTCGTCGAATCGTTTTTCAACGTCTCCGAGTCGGTATTCCTGCGCGGCGTTGCGACTTGCTTTTTGGGCAAGCGCGTTTGCGTTCTCCGCTTTTGCAATCGATTCGGCGACGGCAGAAACGACAAATCGTTGCGAGTCGTCCTTTGCAAGCGCTCGCAATTCGCCAACGCGCGCGCGCAACGCGTGGAATTCGTCCGGCGTTGCGTCGCGTCTTCCGACGATTTTAGCGACGTCTCGATTCAGGCTGTCGAGTCGATTCTGGAATTCGTTTGGTTCGGCGGCGACAGGTTTTGTCGGCGACGCGTACTGCGCGCTATGCTCGTCGAGGATCGGACCGAATTCCTTGGGGAGCGGGAAGGGTTTTGGCGCCGGCGCCGGCGTCGACTGCTCAGGAGCGAGAGGTTGCGCCGTCGGCGGATTGGGCGTCTGGTCGGCGTCGTTTGACTTCGTGTTTTCGAACTGCTTCAAGAAATCTTCCTGGAGCGTGAGCTTATTCGGCAGTTTGTCAAGCGCCGGATCTTGAACCAGACTCGACGCCTTAATCCACCGAAATTCCCCGGGCGGCGGCGATATCTTGTACCAGACCGTTCCGTCGTCGAGGCGGACTTTTCCGAGAACCTTGATCTTCTGATTCGGTCGCAAGCCAACCTGCACCGCTTTGCTCGCCGTTGGCGATTCGACGCCGACGCGAGACGGCGCCAACTTGCCCGATGGGGAATGAACGCGCCCGTTTGATTCGTCCTCCATTTGGACGAATTTTCCATTAATCCACGAGAAACTACCGTACGGCGGTCGAATGGCGCAGAATCCGTCTTCCGTTTTGAAATAGACCTCGACGTACCGATCTTTCAGAATAGACCCCGTCTGGTATGAATTCTCCGACGCTGTTGCGAAAATTGGCGCGACGGCGACCCCGACCGGAATGGAAAAGAACGCGACTCTCGCTTTTGCCGGTTGTTGTTGAGGCTGAGCGACGGCGAACGTCGGAAAAAAGAGGGGCGCGCCTAGACCGACGAGGCAACAGATTGCCAAACCCAGCTTGCCGATTCGGGCGCTAGCTCGGTTGCGCAGGTTCCGGTTGTCTTTTCGATTGGTCATAGAACGCTTTCGACAAGTGGCGCCGACGCGCGTCGACGCTAGTGAATCCTTTCATTTTTCCGCGCGTTTACGCGCAGACTCCAAAATCGTCGCCGATTATAGCGATACTTTTAAGAAGGCGCAAGAGCAATTTCTTGACGCCATTTTGAGACGTTTTTCTTAACGCGCCCCCTGTCGATCCGCGCAAAGGACGTTATATTATAGTCGACGATGCAAAGACGCGTTTCGTAGCGACGACGCGTTTAAAAAAGTCGCGTTACGGCGCGGCGAACGTAGTGAAGATTAAAGATATGCAAAAACGACTTTTGGCCCTGGAAACCTCCGACGTTTCCGGTAGCGTCGCGCTTTATTGCGGCGACGAACGTATCGATTTGCGCGCTCTGCCTAACGATCAGCGGAGCGCACAGTCGCTTGCTCCGACGATGCGCGCCGTTCTCAACGACGTCGGTTGGCGCGCTTCCGAACTCGACGTCGTCGCGGTTACGATCGGACCGGGCTCTTTTACCGGTTTGAGGGTTGGGGTTGCGACGGCGAAAGCGTTTGCTTGGGCGATTAATGCGTCGACGGTCGGAGTCGACACTCTCGACGCGATCGCGTTTGAGATTTGCGCTCGCGCGCCGTTTCCCGACGCGGCGGCGACGGCGGCGAAAGTGGTTCTTTCAGTGGGCGTCGACGCGCAACGCGGCGACTCCGCCGTTCGCGATTATCTTCTTGCGCGCGACGCTTCCGGACGTTTTGCGCGACCGGAACGCGTTGAGGAGCGGTATCGAGTCGTTGCGAATAAGGAGTGGCTTTCGCGAGCGTCGATGGAGTCGGAGGTTCCGACGCTCTTTGCCGGACCCGGTCTGCGACGCGTTAGGAATCTGGCAAGCTTGGCGAGCGCAGACCAGTTGATCGATTCAGAATATTGGAGTCCCTCCGCCGACGGCGTTGCGCTTGTCGCGATTCCTCGTATCGAATCGGGAACGTTCGACGACGTTTGGCGTCTGGCGCCCGATTACTCGCGTCTTGCGGCGGCTGAAGAGAAAGCGTTGGCTAAAGAAGAAGCGTTGCGCGCGAAAGTGGACTCCTAAGAACGGCGAGACCGACGACGCCGTCCCTTGTAAAGAGCGCCAATTTGCGTACAATATATCGAACGCCGCGCTCGGTTGTCGACGCGACTATTAGAAATCGACGCGCATACACCAAGATAACATTGAGGAGAAGATATGAGTTCGCCCGAAGTTCAGGTCTATTGGCATCAGCATGCGGTTTCTCGTTTGGAAAAAGAGAAGCTCAACGGCAATAAAGGTTGCGTTCTTTGGTTCACGGGTCTGAGCGGCAGCGGCAAAAGCACGGTCGCAAACGTCGTCGATCACAAATTGCACGAGCTCGGCAAGCACAGCTTCGTCCTTGACGGCGACAACGTTCGTCATAATCTCAACGCGTCCCCGAAAATTCTTCAGGAGAAGCATTCGCCCGAATTTGCCAAGCGATTTGGACTCGGGTTTTCCGCCGAAGATCGCGAAGAGAATATTCGTCGTATCGGCGCGGTCTCGAAACTCTTTGCGGAAGCGGGCGTCATTGCGCTAACGGCGTTTATTAGCCCGTATCGCGCCGATCGCGACGGCGTTCGCGCCATGCTCGACGTTGGCGATTTCTATGAAATCTATATGAAGACGCCGCTGGAAGTTTGCGAGACGCGCGATCCGAAGGG
>CADCOO010000162.1 GCA_902803085.1 uncultured Planctomycetota bacterium | reverse complement strand
GCCCGCCCCGATTACCCAGAACGAATCGTTCCCCAACAGTGGATTGGAATCGGTCGTCGCGCCCACGAATCCACCTTTCGCCAGTCCTGCGCCCGAACGCGATCTCGTTCATGAAGACTCTCTCGGTCAGCAAGTCAATCCGCAAACGATCAATCCGCAGGACATTACACAGAATATTACAAACGACGCGCCCGTAGCGCAAAACGCGCCGGCGTCCTCGCTTAATTCCGTCGTCGCGCCCGTCCAGCCCCTCGAGCCGCAGGCCGCGCCCGAAACGACGCAGAATTTGCAACCGCAACCGCAATCGCAACCGCAATCGTTGCCGGCGCAAACGCTTGCGCCTCCGCCGGTCGCCAACTCTACCAATACCTACGAACCGACGCCTAATAGCGAGCCGGCGCTCAATTGCGCGCCTCCGAGCTACGGCGTCTCCTCTCTCGCGCAGAATAATCCCGACGCGGAACTTAACGCGGCGCTCGCGTCCGCCCAGAATATCGAATCGGCGGAGCAGTTGCGCGACGTCTTCTTTACACTCAATCGTCTACGCGCGACCTACGACGCCAACGGCGCCGTCGAGCAGCTGGACAAGATTAACGCGGCGCTCGATCAGCTTGCGTATCACGTCTTCTACGACCCGCAACGCGCTATTCTCGAACCCTTCCATCAGGCGCGCCCGGGCGAAACGCTCGCGTCCCTCGCGCGCGAATGCCAGGTAACGCCCGACACGCTCGCCGCGATTAACGGCTTGGCGATTCCGTTCGACGCGCCGCTCCAGCCCGGTTCGACCCTCAAAGTCGTGCGCGGGCCCGTTACGGCGGAGCTTTCTAAATCGAAAAAGGAACTGCTCTTAAAATTCAATAATCTTTACGCAGGGCGCTTTAAGTTTGGCGTTCCGCAACAGGCGCGGAATATTTCCGGCGAATACGTCGTCGAGAGCAAGATGGAGAATCCCGCGTGCGACGCCGTCGATATTAACGGCGCGAAAATGACGATTCCCGGCGGCTCGCCGGATAATCCGCTTGGATCATGCTGGATTGGTCTTAACGGCGGTTACGGTCTTCAGGGCACGAATCGTTCTGAACTCGTCGGTGCGGACGTGCCGGAGAACGGCGGATTTGTCTTCAGTAATCGCGAGATTTCGCAGCTCAACGTCTTACTGCCGATCGGCTCGTCTCTCTATTTCCTAGATTGACCGTCGTTTCGGTCGATTTCCCTTGGGTTAGGGGCGCCGTTCCGAGTTCTTCTCGGAACGGCTTTTTTTGCGCTCGAAAGTTAGCGTCTCGCGGTTCTTACTTGACGCGTCGCGTTTTTTTGCTCTAATAGTAGCGAGGTCGCGGCGCTGAGTCGCGACGCGCACTAATCACGACTTAAAGGAGAATCGTATGACGACTCGAAGCTTGCGATCGCACGTCGCGCGCGTCGCGTTGCTTGCGGCGTTCTTGGCGACGCCTTACGTATCGCGCGCCGATTACGCCGCGTGGAAATTTGACGCTAGCGCGCAGCAAGCGCGCATGTTCGACGACTGGCTCATGCAAGACGAGCCGAACGCAGAGAGTCGGGCGCGACTCTTTACGGCGTCAAGCGACGGCGTTGCGGAACTAGCGCTCGTCGATCGCGTCTTGACGGAATTGCGCGAGTTGGACGCCGCCGACAGCGCGCTTGACGCGCGTCGCGACGCGCTCGCTTCGGCGAAAGCGTCGGGCGCGGACGCGCGTTGGAAGGAGTTTTATCGCACGGCGTGCGAGGCGCGGCGTCGCGCGCGATTGGCGGACGCAATGGAGGAAGCGCCGCAGTTCGTCTATACGAAGCATTACGTCATGGGCGCGAGCCACTATGCGTATACAGAAGACGTAACGGACGAGGCGTATAAGGATTACAGCGTGAATCGTCAGCCTGGCGGTCAGTTGTGTCTGGCGACGTTCGACGAGAACGGCGGCGTTAGTTCGAAGGTTCTCGTTGAGACGGCGACGGGCGCTATTCGCGATCCGGACGTCTCGTACGACGGCAAACGCATTCTCTTCTCGATGCGAACGAGTCTCGATCAGGACGACTTCCATCTCTACGAGCACAACGTCGAGACGGGCGAGACGAAACAGCTCACCTTCGGACTCGGCGTCGCCGATATTGAACCGTGCTATCTCCCGACGGGCGATATTCTCTTTATCTCGACGCGATGCGGTCAGAACACCGACTGCTGGTGGACGGAAGTTTCGAATCTGTATACGTGCGACGGGGAAGGACGCTTTCTGCGTCGCGTTTCCGTCGATCAGGTTACGGTGAACTATCCGAAGCCGCTTGACGACGGACGCGTCGTCTACACGCGCTGGGACTACAACGATCGCGGCCACGTCTACGTTCAGCCGCTCTTTCAGATGAACGCCGACGGCACGGGTCAGACGGAGTTCTACGGCAACAACTCGTACTTTCCGACGTCGCTTCTGCATCCAAAAGGAGTTCCAGGAACCGACAAGGTCGTTGCGATCGCTTCCGGACATCATACCTATCAGCAGGGAAAGCTTATTCTGATCGACCGCTCCAAAGGAACGCAAGCGAATCTCGGCGCGACGCTTATCGCGCCTACTCGCGAGACTGCTAACGAAGAGAAAGTCGATCGGTACGGTCAAGAGGGCGAGCTCTTCCAATACCCTCATCCGCTCGACGAATCCTCGCTCCTCTGCGCATACTTGCCCGAAGGATCGCAGGAGCGGACCTACGCGATTCCTTACGGCGTCTACTGGTTCGATTTCGACGGACGGCGCGAACTCCTTGCGTACGATCCCGCGATCAGTTGCGGTCAGCCCGCGCCCCTCGTTCCGCGCGAGATTCCAACCCTGCGCGCGTCGCAAGTCGATTTAGCCAAAACGACGGGTACTTATTACGTACAGGACGTTTACGAAGGACCAGGACTGACGGGAATCGAACGTGGAACGATTAAACGTCTGCGCGTCGTCGAGCTTCTCTTCCGGCCTTTTGGCGTCGGGTGGAATTGGAACTGGGGCGAGGCGGGCGACTCGATCGTAACGTCGCCAATTTCAATTGGGAACGGAACTTGGGACGCTAAACGCGTTTTAGGCGAGGTTCCCGTCGAAGAGGACGGTTCCGCTTATTTCGAGGTTCCCGCAATGACGCCCGTCTACTTCCAACTCCTCGACGAGAACGGGGACGTCGCGCAAACGATGCGCAGCTGGTCGACGCTCCAGCCGGGCGAGACCTTTGGCTGCGTCGGCTGTCACGAGCCGAAGGGAAGCGTAATCGAGAACGTGGCGGCGACGGGCGCAACAACGGCCGCGTTGCGCAAGGGAGTTGCGAAGCTAACGCCGGTTCTGTCGCCGCCTCCTGGGAAATATCAGAACGCCGGGTTCGATTACGTTCGCGACGTGCAACCGATCTTGGATCATTACTGCGTCTCGTGCCATACGGGCGGGGAACTTGAAGACGGACGCCCTGCGCCCTTCAGTCTGCTCGGGAATGAAGAGAAGGAGCCCTCGGAAGAACGTAAAGAGATTTATGACGTTGAACAGCGTCGACTTAGCGAGTCTTATCTGAATCTGACGCAGAACGGTCGGCACGAGGGGCGTTGGGTTCGCTGGCTCGGGATTCAGGATCGACCGTCGATGCTGGAACCGTACCATTGGGGCGCGGCGAAGAGTCCTCTCATTACGATGTTTAGGGACGAGAACGGGGTCGCCGGAGGTCAAGACGAGAATCATCGCGACGTTAAGATCGACGAAGCGTCGCTGCGCACGCTCGCAATGTGGATCGACTTGCTTGTTCCGTACCTAGGCGACTACTACGAATTGAATCGTTGGTCGCCTGGCGACCGCGCGTATTACCGCTATTACCTCAATCAGCGCGAACGGAACGCGGCGATTGTGCGCGACAATATAGATCGCAAAATCAAAAGCGACGCGTCGGGCGTCCTGCCGGATCCGTCGGAATTCGAACAATTCGACGTCGGCGGTCCGGAATATCGCGAGAAGTTCGTGTCGAATCTCTTGACCAGGAAGGTTCCGTCGTTAGCGTCGAAGTCGGGCGCGGAGAACGTCTATCGTAATCTCGCGCTCAATCCCGACGATATTCAAGGGGACGACATGGACGTCGCGCTCTATCCGCACGCTAGTTCGAATAGCGAGTACGCGTGGGCGGACTGCTTCGCCGCGAAGAACGCGATCGACGGGAAAAGCGAGAATCGCGGGCACGGGGACGCCTATCCGTCGTGGGGTCCTAATCTTCGCACCGATTTATGGCTGAACGTCGATTTCGGATGCGAGGTCGAGATCGACAAGGCGGTCGTCTACTTACGCGCCGATTTTCCGCACGACGGCGTCTGGACGCGCGGAACCCTTGAGTTCTCCGACGGCTCGACGGAAGAGATCGAGTTTCGAGAGACGTCGGAACCGCAAGTATTTACTTTTGCCAAGCGTCGCGCAAGCTCCGTTAAATTAACTAATCTCCAAGCGCCCAAACCCCTGAAGTGGTCGGGCGTTACGGAGATCGAATTCTGGGGCGTTAGCGTTGAAGAGGATAGCAACGAGGAGTAGTCGAGCAAACTCATGACGGATCAGCCAACCTTTTTCATGCGCGAAACGCCGCAGCCGCTCGCCGCGCGACTGCGACCGCAAACGCTCGATCAGATCGTCGGTCAGCGCAAGTTGCTCGGCGAGGGCAAGATACTGCGCCGCATCGTCGAGCAAGACGCGGTATCGTCGATGATCTTCTGGGGCCCGCCCGGCGTCGGTAAGACGACGCTAGCGAACGTCATTGCGCGTCAGACGCGTTCGAAGTTCATCGATTTCTCCGCCGTAACGAGCGGGATTAAAGAGATTCGCGAGGTCATGCGCGAGGCGGACGCGAATCGCGCGTATGGAACGCGGACGATCGTCTTTGTGGACGAAATCCATCGGTTTAATAAGGCGCAGCAGGACGCGTTCCTGCCTTTTGTTGAGAAGGGCGCGATCGTGCTGATCGGAGCGACGACGGAGAATCCTTCTTTTGAGGTGAACGGCGCGTTGCTTTCACGGTGTAAGGTTTTCGTTCTGGAAGCGCTTACGGAGGACGATATCGTGGAGCTCCTAACGCGCGCGCTGACGTCGCCGCAGGGATTCGGGAATCAGCGGGTAACGGTCTCCGAGGATCTTTTGCGTTCGATAGCGGTCTTCTCGAACGGGGACGCGCGCTCGGCGCTCTCGACTCTTGAGATGGCGGTTCTCAACAGCGAGCCTGACGCGGAGGGCGCGATTACGGTCGAACGTGAAACGATCGAGCAGTGCGTGTCGCGCAAGTCGTTGCTCTACGATAAGAACGGCGAGGAGCATTATAATCTGATCTCGGCGCTGCACAAGTCGATGCGCAACTCCGACGCGGACGCGTCGATCTACTGGCTCGCTCGCATGTTGGAAGCTGGCGAGGATCCATTGTACGTAGCGCGCCGCATAATCCGATTTGCGAGCGAGGACGTCGGCATGACGGATCCTCGCGCGTTGCAACTTGCCGTATCCGTCTATCAGGCGTGCCATTATATCGGCATGCCGGAATGTTCCGTTCATCTTACGGAAGCGGTCGTCTATATGGCGCTGGCGCCGAAATCGAACTCGCTCTATATGGCGTACAATACGGCGCGCGAGGACGCGCTAAATCAGCTCAGCGAGCCTGTGCCGCTCCATATCCGGAACGGGGTTACGAATCTCATGCGCGACGTCGGTTACGGGCAAGGATACCGATACGCTCACGACTTCGACGAGAAGCTCACCGATATGCGATGCCTGCCCGATTCGCTCCTTGACCGTCAGTACTATTGCCCGACTTCGGAAGGGTTTGAAAAGAATTACGGCGATCGATACCGTCAGATTAAAGAGTGGAAGGCGTCGCAGAGTCGCGCGCAGGAAGAGGACGGCGCGTCTGAGCGGCTTGACCGTCGACAAGAGACGTCGAAAACAAGGGATCAAGATCAAAAGAATCAACGACATGACAACGAATAACGATCCAAACCAAGAAACAAACTCGTCGCCGACGGAAAAGGGTATGGTCGAACGCGTTTCCGCCGTCGGGATTATGGGAAACGTCCTACTCGTCGCGTTCAAGCTCTTTGCGGGTCTGGTCGGCAACTCGAGCGCTCTTATCTCCGACGCAGTTCATTCGCTATCGGACGTTCTCGCGACGTTTCTAGCGTATTTGGGGGTAACGATTTCGGGAACCCCGGCGGATAAGTCGCATCCGTACGGACACGAGCAACTTGAGACGCTTGCGACGATCGCGATCGGTTTGATTCTTCTCGTCGCCGGCGGCGGGATCGGCTACGTTGGCGTGAAACAGATCGTAACGGGCGAATATCTGAATTTACCGCAGCCGCACGTCTTTGCGCTCATAGCGGCGGTCGTATCGATCGTAACGAAGGAGGCGATGTTTTGGTATACGCTTTACTACGCGCGTAAGTTAAACTCTTCGGCGTTCATGGCGGACGCGTGGCATCATCGGTCTGACGCTCTTTCGTCGATAGGCGCGCTGATTGGCGTCGGGTTCGCGCGCCTAGGCTATCCGATCATGGATCCGATCGCGTCGGTTGTGATTAGTTTATTTATCCTTAAGATAACGTTCGATATTCTCTGGAGCGTTGGTCGTCAGATAGTCGACGTCTCCTGCGACGACGAATTTGAACGCAAGGTCGCCGACTGCATTCTTTCGATTCCCGGCGTCGACAATCTCGATCTTCTCCGTTCGCGCAAGTTTGGAACGCGCGTCTTTATCGAGGCGGAAATTTCGGTCGACGGCGCAAAGTCGCTCTATATTGCGCACCGCATCTCCCACGAGGCTCACAACGCCGTGGAAAAGGCGTTTCCCGCCGTTAAGCACATTATGATCCACGTCAATCCGACGCAGATTAACGATAAAGACGCCGAGTTTGGACAAAAGAAAACGCTCTAACGCGTTGAGCGAAAGAGCGTCTTCTGGATTGCAAATTGCGCGACGCGCGGCAGCGAACTATTTCGGAATCTCGCCGAAGATAAAGTCGAACGCCATCGTGAGCGAGACGCGCCAGTATTCCCAATTGTGCGAGCCGTCGCGCACGCGCAGCTCGATTGGAATCTTCTTTTCGCGCGCTCTCCTGAAGAATTCGAACGCGCCGTTGAGGCACATGTCGTCGTCGCCGCAGTCGATCATGAATCTCGGCAATTCTTCTGGCTTCGCCTTATCGAGGAGCGCAAAGACGTCGTTTTCCTCGTCGTACTTCTGACGCGCCTGCTTCTCTTCGTCCGAGAGATTATTGTTATTGCGGCTGTTCCTACCAAAGAAGACGGCCGGACTCATTGGGAACGCCGCGCCGAATTTGTCAGGATGGCGCAACGCATAGAGCGTCGTACCGTACCCGCCCATGGAGAGGCCGGCGACGTAGCGGCTTTCACGATCCGTCTTGCAGCGGAATTCGCGTTCGACGCGCGGAATCAACGAGTTAAAGAAGAAATCTTCATAAGCGTCGTTGGAATTAAAGGCGTTGCGATACCAGGTAACGCGCGCGTCGGGCATAACGACGATCATCTTGCGTTCCGGATGTTCCGCGAAGTATTTATCGCAAATCCGTTGCATCTGGCCCTTTTCTTCGCTCGACCATGATTTCTCGTCGTCGGAATAACCGTGCAGGAGGTACAGAACCGGGTAGCTTTCGGAACTCGTCATGTACCCAGTGGGAACGTAGACCATGTACCGCGATTTCTCGCCGCGTCCGTCGACGATCTCGCGCGCGATAACTTCGCTCTTGATTCCGCCTTCGCGCGGCTGCAGAGACTGTTCCGCCTCGCGCAATTTCGCGACGGCGTCGGGATTCTCCGGCAACGGGTCGTCTTGGAAGGCGCCGAGGAGGAGATCGAGCGCATTGTCGAGAATGAGGTTCGTGCGCGCGCTGTCGCTCGTTATGACGATTACCGCGTCGTAATCGGGCGCGACGACGCAGAACTGTCCGTACGCGCCGTCCCCGCGATACGCGTTGCGCAGGCAGCGCCAGAACTGATAGCCGTAACCCTGGCCCCAATTGGACTTCTCGTCCCGGCCCGTGTCGATATGCTTCTTCGTCGCGTCGTCAATCCACGCTTCGTTGAGAAGTTGCTCGCCGTTCCATTTTCCCTTCTGGAGATAGAACTGTCCGAACTTTGCGACGTCTTCGGTGGTTAAGAAGAGTCCAGTGCCGCCCTTAATAATTCCTTCCGGCGACTTTTCCCAGACGGGGTTTTCGATATGAAGGGGTTCAAAGAGTCGAGGCGCGAGATATTCGAGCGCGTTTTCGCCGACGCACTGTTCGAGCGCGACGGTCGCGACGTAAGTTCCTACGGTATTGTAGGTAAAATGCGTTCCCGGTTCGTACTCGAAAGGCTGGGTCATGAAGTTGTGGAGCCAGGTCGGATTGCCGTCCTGGTCTGGTCCGGGACGATCGTAGAAGGCGGAGATATTATTGGGTCGCTCGGGCTCTTTTGCGTGTCCGCAGGACATGGTGAGCAGGTCCTGAATAGTCGCCTTTTTAAGATTGTCGTTCGCGTCGGCGGGGACTTCGTCGGGAAAGAGGTCGACGATCTTCTGATCGAGCGACATTTTTCCTTCCTGGACGGCGAAGCCGATAGCGGTTGAGGCGAAGCTTTTACTAAGGGAATAGAGCGGATGCTGGAGGGTAGGGGAGTGGGGCGATCGCCACGCTTCCATAACGACCTTGCCGTGTCGCAAGAGCATAATGCTGTCGATGCGATTCGACTTTGCGTCGAGAGTTTTGAGCGCCTCAGCGAGCGTCTCGGAGGAGGCGCCGACCGATTCCGGGGTCGCGCGCGGTAATTTGCCGTTTTCGTCGAGATTCTGAGCCGCGCCGACCG
>CADCOO010000161.1 GCA_902803085.1 uncultured Planctomycetota bacterium | reverse complement strand
GGGCGCCGACCTCTATATCGGGCGTTCTCTTAACGGTTCATCAGTCAAAATCGGTAAAATAGGTTTTTCCAGAAATCAAATATCCGAAGATCAAAGGTTTCCGACGTTTTCAGAACGAGCTGAAAGAGTCGCTGTTGTAGATAACTCTCGTTTGGAAACAGAAACGAATCATCGCTTTTTACTCGGCTTTAGCCGAATCAAACGAGCTTGCTAAATAGAAATTTGACGCTGTTAAAATGGTGATAATAGGTAAGAAAATTTGGTAATAACGAAAATAATGCGTGTAAGACATGGTCCACAAAACTTTTGCCAGATTTTCTTTTCCAAACGAAATAGGATTACGCCTTGGGAGGTAGGACGGAACGTTCTCCGAGCGCTATATGCGTGTGTAAGATTGAGGCCAGTTGGTGGCTACAAATTGGGACGTCAATCTTTGATTTTGCGCGGACCAATGAGCGGAGTCGCTCCAGTGAAGGAGCGACTCCGCGCCTTTTCATCAGGTCAACTTCTTCAGAAAATTCCCCACGACGCTCACCCCTTCGTCGATCGTAACGAACGCCTTCGTGTCGATCTCATGAATAATCGCTCGAATCTTCGGAACCTCGTACTTGCTCGCAACGACCATGAGGATCGTCTTCTCCTGCCCGGAGTACGCGCCAATTCCGTGCCACTTCGTTATGCCGCGCCCGAGTTGTCCCATGATCTCAAGCTCTAGCGTCGCGCAGTCTTTCGAGTTCGTTACGATTAGAACGCGCACATTAATATTCTGCGCGTGAACCTTGTCGATCATGAGCGATTGGATCGTCGTAAAGACTAGCGAATAGATTACGATCGAGACGTCGTAGACAAAAAGACAGTAAGAAAAGAGGAGTATGTTTGCGAGAATGTTGATCTGACCGACTGAAATTGGATACCCCTTTTGCAGAACGACCATGCCGATAATATTCATTCCCCCGTCGCACGCGCCCATGCGAAGAATTATGCCAAGTCCAACCCCGCACATTAAACCGGCAAAGAGCGCGTTCGCTATTGTTTCCTCTAGGATCGGCTTCGTAAAGACCGGAATGAGCGTCATGAGCACGCTTATACAGCTAATAGCGAGAAAGGTCTTAAAAATAAAGCGCCGTCTCATCATGCGGTACGCGATTATCATCCACGGGATGTTCATAAGGTAATAGATGATACCCGGCAGTTCCAAATCCCAGAAATGAAAGCCCGTTAGCCTTTTGAGCTGTTCGGCGATAACTTGCGCGAACCCCATGAATCCGCCCGCATACAAATGCAACGGCGCCAGAAAGAAATTAAACCCAATTGCATAGATCACCGCCGCGACGACTATGCCAACGTATCGTTGCGCTTCCAGCTTCCAACTAAATTGCGACGACTTATCCTCCATCGCCTGCACTTGTTCCGTTATGGCGCTCATGACGTTCTCTATCGCTTTCTTCTACTAGGGGCGGGTTGCGAGTTTGGTCGGTCGGCAACGCAACGGCGTCCCCTTTTTTCTTACTTTATTGTACTCCGGTCACCTTCCGTTGGCAAGAGAAGCAGAACAAACTGTCGCTAAATAGTCGCTCTAGCGATCCTTGGTAGCGCCCGTTTGGTCGGGTAGGGGCGCGAGCGCTTCGAGGAGCGCGGACTTCGTATAGAGTCCTCGGAGCACGACGGGCGCCTCGGGCGCTTCGGGAGTAAAGATCATGAGCGTGGGGACTTGTCGTGCGCCGTGCGCGTCGAGCAGTTCGTTAATGGCGACGACGTCGGGCGTTTGAGCGTCCTGATTCGTCCAGTCGGCGGTTAGGGTGAGCGCGTTTTTAGCGTCGAAGGCGTCTTGAATCTCCTGAGTGTGCAAAATCGTTTTTTCGAGGAATTTGCAGTTCATGCACCAGTCGGCGGTAAAGTCGACGACGACCGGGCGGCCGTTGGCGAGTTCACGATCAAGCGTCGCGCGATCGAAGAGCGCCCAATGCTCCTGGTTAAGACGTCCGTCTCGATTTGCGCGAATTGCCCAGCGGGTCATTTTCGCCTCGCTCGCGCTTTGGAGGGTCGTCTTAATGGGATTACCCTTGAAAGTAAAGGAGAAGAGCGCGACGATTACGACGACCGCCAGCGAAACGAGCCAGCCGACCGTTTTCTTGCGTCCCGCCTCGATTTCGTATTGATTGCGCCCGATATTCCAGCATGCGAACCAGAGCGCAAATAGGAACGCCAGCGTCGGCAACTGGTACTCGATCGGCGCCGAATAGACGATCCAGAGGACCGCGATCAGTAGGAAATAGCCCATGGTTTTACGGAACGTTTCCAGCCACGCGCCCGGCTTCGGGAAGAATTTCAACAGCTCAGGGAACGCGCCCGCAATTAGAAACGGCGACGCCATGCCTAAGCCGATGACGAGATAGATCGCAACGACGAGTCCAATATCGCCCTGGCGCGTCGTTTCGCTCGCCCAATCGAGCGCGGGGCTCAATAGCGGCGCGCCGCACGGGATTGCCAGAAGCGTTGTGATAATTCCCTTAAAAACTGCGCCGACCGCGCCCTCTTTTTCCGTGAGCTCGTTCGATTTCTCGCCCCCGAGGAACGCCGGCGTCTGAAGTTCCCAGACGCCCATGAGACTCAGGGCCATAATGAAGACGATCGCGCTCATAATGATCTGAAAGAGCGCTCGCGTAAAGAGAAAGCTCAAGCCGACGCTTGCGAACGCCAACGCGCCGAAGACTGCAAGCGTTCCAACCGCGTACCAGACGTTGAGCGTAAACGCGCGTTTGCGACTCTTGCCTGCCTGCTGAAAGAAGGATAGAATTTTCAGACCGACGACCGGCAGGACGCAGGGCGTAAAGTTCAAAATAAAGCCCCCGAAGAACGCGATAACAAGCAAAACGAAAATATTGCGCGACGCAAAGGTCGTTACGGAACTCTGCGCGTTTGAGTTTACGTCGGTTGCGTTTGGCGCTTCTTCGACCGTCCCTTCGACCGTCGCCAAGTCTTGCGTAGGCGCTGGCTCCGCGTTGCTTGCGCCGAGTTCGCGCGCCTTTGCTAGAATCGGCGCGACGTCGACTCCATCCGCAAAGCGCGCGGTAAACTTTACGTTCTGCGGCACGCACGCGCCGCCTTCTCCTTCCGAGCACGCGAGCGCGTCGACCTCGCCCTTAACGACGAGCGATTCCAACTCAATTTGCCCTTGCCCGTCGGAAGCGTAGATCGGCGTTAACCAATCGACCTTGCCAAGGAGTTCTTCAAGAGTCGAGCCGAGCGCGTCGCGGGCCATAGTAACCTCGGTCGCCAGCATTGGCGCGCCGAATTCTACCTCCGCGTCTTTCGCCGTGAGTTTATTAAATTTCGTCGGCTTGCCGCCGGCGCCTTGCGTTGGGGAATAAATGTGCCAACCTGGGGCGACGGTCGTGCGGATTGAAAGGTATCCGATTGGCTTGCGCGCGGCGTCGACCGACGCGTCCTCCGTCGGCGGCGCGACGATTTTAGCTTTGACCGTAAGCGGCTCAGACGACGCGTCCTCTAATCCCGAGGAGAAGGACAGCCTCCCGCCAGCTCCAAAATCTTTTGGCGAGAAGCGTCCTTGCGACGTCGTTGAGTCGTCGTTCGTTAAGAATTGCGCGCGCACATTCGCGCCATACGACGTCAACGAGATCAAGACGAGAACAAAGGCAAGCGCGCGGCAGTAAACGGACGCGTTCTTTTTCATACGGAGACTCCTGAGCTTTCTACGTGGTGTTTATTTGAACCGACATAACGTCGATCGCCCCTATTATATCCCGAAACGCGTTGCGATAAAGCGGGGCGAGAGCCGATTGAAAGTCGACGGCTTCATGCTATAATTAAGGGGTCGAACTGGTCGGCAAGCGAGGCGTTGAGAAGTCGACGTCGCGTTTCGAAGGAGTAGGGCTATAGATGAAAGGAAATTGTTATCGATGGTTCTTGTAGCGTTAGTGTCATTTTTTGCTACGATCTTTATCGCTTGCGTACGCCTTGTGGCGCGAAAGGATTTTCCCGGCTGGCTTAGGACGATTCTCGCGGGACTGACGACCGCTACGTGCGAGTATTTCGCGCTTCTCTTTATTGCGGCGCGCGTTTGGGCTTTTAATGAACAGGGCAGCCTCCTCGTAATGCGCGCGCTAATCTTCGCCGCCGGCCTTTTGCTCATTGCGACGAGAACGATTTGCCGACTCGATTGGCGGCGCAGTTTGGAAGCGACCTTTTTTTGCGTCTTTTTGCGTTCGGTCTTCTTTTACTTTTTAGAAATTTGAAGACAAGTCGACCTTTATGAAAGAACGTCCCAATCGCGCGACGTTACGCGATTGGGACGGCGTCGACCGTAGTTTTTGACCGTTTGCGCCGGATTGCCGTTACGCAACCTCTTTTTCTAAATCTTGACGCAGTTGCAAGAGTAGCGCCTTTTGACGTCGAATCGTTTCGAGCGCCTGGCGCGAGTGCTCCTCGAAGAGTCGTTCTTTTTCGTCGAGTCGCCCCTGCGTTTCGAGGAGTCGCAAGGTCGCCTGATCGCTTTCGCCACGCAGACGACGAATCTCCTTTTCACGCGCTTTGAGAGCGGATTCCTTCTGTGCGAAGTCGTCTTCGCGCGCCTGGAAGCACGCGGACTGGCGAAGAATTTCGTCTTCGCGCATATCGAGGGACGCGCTGCGTTGCGCGAGCGCCTGATCGCGCGATTCGAGACTTTGCTCCTCCTGTTTGAGTTTCGATTCGTACGATTTGAGCGCGGTCTCTTTGAGCGTCTGCTCTTGTTCGCGCGCGGTCGAGAGCGCTTCACGTTGATTTAATTGCGTTTCGCGCGCGTCGAGTTCGCGCGCGCGGCGTCGCGCGTCCTTTTCGCTCTGAGAGAGCTGTTCTTCAAACTGTCGTAGCCGTACGTCGCGAGTTTGCAACTCGGTTGCGCGTCGCGCCTGTTCGTTTTCGCGCGCTTCCACTTCGAGCGAGAATTTCGCAAGCTTTTGTTCACGCTCTTTAAGTTCCTCGACGCGCCTTGCGACTAAACTCTCGCGCTCTTCTAGGTCGGAAGTAATCGTCGTGAGTCGCGCCTCGTGCGTGCGGAGAAATTCCGTCTTCTGCTCCAGGTCGTTGCGCTTCGATTCCGACTGCAGCGCGAGTTCTTCCTCGCGCTCTTGCAACGCTTTGCTCTTACGCGCCAGTTCCGCCTCGCGCGACTCGAAATTTGCAAAGATATCGGCCAACTTGCGCTCTCGATCCTCGATCTCGCTCAGCTTGCGATCGAGCTCCTTTTCCCGAAGATCTAGCGCGCTCGAGAGTTGCTTAACGCGCTCGTCCTCATCGCGGCGCGCCGTCGAACGTCTTGCGAGATCGGCGTTCGCGTAGTTGCGCGCGGCGGCTTCAAACGCGGCTAGACGCGCGTTGAGCGCGCTTTCACGACGATCAAGTTCGGCTGCGCGCGCGTCTTCGTCTCGATCGAATAGCGCGGGATCGCTAGGCGCGCGTTTCCATGCGCGTACGTTCGGTAGGGGCGCGACGAACCCAGGCGTTACGCCGGAGTCGAATGTGGGGATGGGCGTTGACATAGCGATTCCTTCTGCATAATGCGAACTCGAGGCGCGTCGCGCTGAGCACGCGACGTCCTCTAGGACGAAACTAATCAATCGCGCTCGCTGTAAGCGCTACTTATCAGTATCGACCGCGCTCGTCGGTTTAGTGAGTAAAATCGCTAAAAAAGAAATAATCGCTATATTCCCCGTTGCCTTTATTGTCCTAGTCTCTCCTGGAACGCCGCGTCTTTCGCCGCTATTTTCTCGACGAGCTTTTCCTTAAATGCGACGAGCGCATCAGCAAGCTCGGCGTCGCCCGTAGCTAAGATTTGAACGGCAAGAATTCCCGCGTTGCGCGCGCCGCCGGAGCCCGTGCCCACCGTCGCGACCGGCACGTCGCCCGGCATTTGAACCGTCGAGAGGAGCGAGTCGAGTCCGCCCATCATGTCGGTCTTAACAGGGATTCCAATTACGGGCAGAGTCGTGTGCGAGGCGACGACTCCAGCGAGGTGCGCGGCGCCCCCCGCCGCAGCGATAATAACGCCGAGCCCTCGCGATTTCGCGGAGGAGGCGTATTCGAGAACCTTATCGGGCGTACGGTGCGCGCTCATAACGTGAATTTCGTATCCGACGTTGAATTCGTCGAGCGCTTTTGCGACCCCGTTGATCTTCTCCCAGTCGCTGTCGCTTCCCATAAGGATTCCTACGCGAACGTTTTTATTCATGATTTCCCCTGTGTTTTGTAGTATCGCCGTCGCATTGTCGTCGCTTGTTTTTCTTGATTTCTCAAAAGCGACGCGTATAATAGCAAAGCGGTAATTTTACACGAAACGCTTTGTTTCGCAACTATGCCGACGGACTATGCGCGTAGCTTTCCGACGGTAGACGCGCGTTCAGCAATGGGAGTATCGAATATGAAGGAATTAACGTCAAACGCTCGAATTTGGCGAGCGCGTTTGTGTGCGGCGACGTTCGTTGCGTTCGCGACGGTCGCCGTTGCGCGCGGCGCGGAGCCGCAATGGGTTTTCAATAACGGCGACGCCGGCGCGCGCGCGTCTGTCGGTCAGGGGAAAGTGGAGTCGGATTTCGGTTTGTTCCGAATTCAGGGGACTGGGAGCGACACGACGCTTAGCGTTCCAATGACGGAGGATCAGCAGTTCGAGGCGTTAGAACGCCCGTTTTTCGCGTTGCGCTATAACGCGCGCACGAAGAGTGCGTACGGCGGGCTTTTCTTTACGAACGACGGCAAACTGAAGCGACTTTCCGACGCGAGCTTTTCGCAGTTTCCGATTATTGGAGACGGGACGTGGCGCGAAGTAATTGTCGATATGCGCGAATTCTCGCATCACAACTGGGAAGGGAGGATAACGTCGTTCCGACTCGATCCTGCGAATCCGAGCGACTCCGACTCCTCCTTTGGCATATCCCGATTCGGGTTCTTTGACGCGGAAGATTCGGCGCGCGCCTTCTTGAACGCGGCCAACGACAAGCCGAATTATGATCTGAGCGCAGAATTTTCGAACGAGGTCGGCAGATGTTACCTTGCCAAAGGACTCGTTTCCGGCGAATTCGACCGCGCGGACTATTTGCTCGCGCCGGAAGATTGGCAGATCGGCGCGCTTGCCGGCGATCGCGAAGGGTACGTCGTCGTCTGTAGGCGCGAGGGAAGCGAACAGATCGTTCCGCTTTGCGACGCGACGTCGCTGGGCTTTATGACCTACTGCTCGCTCGGGGCTGGGAAATATCTCGTCGTCGATAAGAGCGAGCTTTTTGAGAAGGCGAAAGCGTCGGGACGTCCCGATTCCGCCGCGATTAAGTTCTCGCTCGCGCGCGGGTTCATGAAGCTCGTCGACGCCGAGAAAGGTTTCGATCCGGACGCCAATCTCGACGCGGCGACGGCGGACCGCTTGACGACGGTCTTTAAATCGCTGCTTGCGTTGGCGCCGCCGCAAACGGATTTCAACGCTCTGCTCGATCGTTTGGCACAGATCGACTCCAAGCCGATAACGCGCGGCGAAACGGCGACGCTTGTTATGGATTCTGTTCGCGACGCGCTCGGCACGAACACGTCGTCTCCTTATCCCTCCGAGTATTTTACGCGCGATCGACTTCGCATCGGCGCATGGGGAAATTTCCGCGTCGGCGACTACGACGAAGAGTATATGCGCGCGTACGCCGACTGCGGGTTTGACTTCCTTTTGAATCTCGCGGTTCCTTCGGCGAAGGTTCTTAAAGACGCGGACAAGTTTGGAGTCGAGACCTATGTGAACGACGGTTCGTATAAGAACCCCGCGACGGGCGCGAAGGAGTATTGCGATCATCCGAGCTATACGGGGTGTTTTATCGTCGACGAGCCGGGTTCAGACGACTACGACAAGCTGGCTGCGGTCTGCAATCCGTACGAAGAAGCGACTGGCAAGACGGCGTATATTAATCTTCTGCCGATGTACGCGAACGCGGCGCAACTGAAGTACGGAGCGGGCGCGGCGGCGATCGAATATTACGATTCCGATCCCGATCTCTTCCGGAAGTATTGCGCCGCCTTCTGCGAGAAGTTCAAGACGAAATATATCTGCACGGATATTTATCCGCTCAATTGGGTCGACGGTAAAAAAGTAACGTACGACGAATACGTCGAATCGATTAATATTATAGCGTCGGTCGCGCGCGAATACGATCGCGAATTCTGGTGCTATATTCAAACCTTCGGCTGGATTCCAAGTAAACGAACGCCGACTGAAGACGAGTTCCGATGGCAGTGCTATTCGATGCTCTCCTTTGGGTGCAAGTGCATTCTCTGCTGGACGTACGCGGGCTATCGCGAAGGCTTTCCGTCTCTTGTCGACCTAACGAGTCACAAGACGTCGGCGTGGTACGCGGCGCGTCCCGTTTTCTGGGAGCTACGCCGTCTTTCCGACGCGTATATTCAATATCGCAATCTCGGCGCGTTCACGCACAACTGTTCCGACGCGACCCCGTACCTTAAAATGTCGAACGAGTACGACGCGTCCGAGTTCGTTCGCGAGATCGATTGTCCCGATCCGCTCCTCGTCGGATGTTTCGCAAAGAAGGACGCGTCCGCCAAGGCGTTTACGCTCGTCAATATGACGGAGCTAGAAGAAGCGCGCGGCACGAGCGTTCGTATGAAGCTGGCGGGCGCGAGCGCAACGGCGTGGTATCGCGGGGCGCCGCAGGTCGTCGAGCCGGACGCGGACGGCTGGTTCGTCTTCCACTTGGCGAGCGGCGAGGGCGTTTTCGTTGAAATTAAGTAGCGTTTAGAGAAAGATTGGCGACGCTCATTGGCGCGCGATTGCGTTTGATCTGGACGCGATCGCGCGTTTTTAATTCCTCTTGCTCTGAGCGATGAAAAACGCTAGCCTAACGCTTCGGTCAACCTATGGAACGCGAGCGTCGTCGCCGCGTTTGCGTTCTGATTATTGCGGCGACTTCAGTAGAACGTAGTATGAGCGTTTCAGAAATATCGGCGTTTCCGCCAGAAGAATCGCCTCGAGCGTCGCGCGCGTGCGCGATCACCGGCAAGCCGTTTGCAGTCGGCGAACGCGTCTACTCGGTAATTTACGAGGAGGACGGCGCGATTCGCCGGGTCGATCTGTGCGCGGACGCATGGCGCAATTTTAAGCGTCCGGAGTCGACGCTCGCATGGTGGAGCTCGCGCGCGCGCGCCGCCGATTCCGAGAAAGAGCCGAACGCGGTTCTCGCGCCGAACGACGCGCTCGCTGAACTCTTTGAATCGCTTGTCGACCGATCGGACCAGGCGGATCTCCGCTATGCGCTCGCGCTACTCCTCACGCGTAGACGCGTTTTTCGATTCGAGTTCGACGAGAGTGCGCGCGAGCATGGCGCCAGCGAGAGCGCGGATACGATCTACGTCTACTCGTCCCGCAACGACGCCGGATATTCCGTGCCTGTCGTTAAGATGGACGCAGAGCAAATCGAACGCGTCCAGGAGCGGCTCGTCGCGCTTATCAATTCGCCGAGCGCGGCCCTCGACGCCGCGAATTCCTAACCGAACGCACGCGCGTTTTTTTGCGCTTGCGCCGACCTGAAAGAAACGTTACAATCGCGCGACCGCGATTTTTGATCGTCGGATTAGATGGAACTTACGAGCGTCGCGCGGAGCGCGGCGTTCCCGACATTACTTAGCGCCGTTACTACAGAGATATGTTATCGTCCGAACTTATTCAAACTACCGCCAGACCGGGTCGTCGAGGGAACGACGGCGCGCTGGGAGCGCGACGCCAAGCGTTAGCGTTTGCGATCGCGTTTGCGCTCGTCGCGATATTCTTTACTGGATGCCAGACGACGAAGCCCGTGAAGTTGCCCGTCGTCGTCGGCGAAAATCCGACGACCTCGGAACTCCTCGACGCTATCAATAAAAACAGCGAAAAGATCCAAGCGCTCTATACGACCGACGCATATCTAAGCGTAAGTAACGAGCCGGGCTCCGCGAACTGTCGCGTCTTCTTTCTGCGACCGAATAAAATGCGACTCATTGGATCCGCGACGATGGTGGGACGCGTAGTCGACGCAGGATGCGACGGCGATAAATTCTGGTTCTGGAGCCATTTCTATAACGATAAAGAACTTTATTCATGCAAACTCTCCGAGTATGATCCCAATACTCTGGGCGACGCTATTCCAATCGATCCTTCCTGGTTCCCCGAAGTGTTCGGCGTCGTCGAAATTAAGCAGGACGATCTTTCCGAAGAACCTAAGACTCAGAGCGACGGAACAATCTTAATTAGCGCTAAAAAGACGCGTCCCGACGGCGTCTATCTCAAAAGAATCTACGTCGAGCCGCGCACCGCGGCAATTAAGCGACAGGATATCCAGAATCCGAAGGGAGAGACGATTCTTGCCGTCGAATGCATAGAACAGCAATACCTTGAAGAGCAAGCCGTCGTTATGCCGCGTAAGCTGGAAATTCGCAAGCCTGGGACCTCTGGCGCGCTATTCGTTAATCTCGGCTCTCCAACTCTGAACGACCCGTCCAAATTCGACGATTCCGTATTTCAGACTCCGACCGATCTCAATGCGAAGGTCGTCGATCTCAGCGCTAAAAAGACGACTGCGCAAAGCGCGCCCGCCGCTATGCCCGCTACGACCGCGACCCCGCCGGCTAAAGTGGCGCGCGCTGACGAAAGTCCAAACTGGCGCGCGCCGACGAACGCAACTGCGCCTGTCAAAGCCGGCGATTCCGGCCTCGTCGCGTTCCCGAACGGCCAATCGGTCGTTGCGAACAACGCGCCCGCAAAGCGACCCGACGTCGTTATGCCTGCTCAGAAACTCGTCAACGGTCCGACGACGATAACCGCCCCGACCGAGTGGACGTACGGTCCCAACGATCATGTAGCGCAGACAAATCCCGCGCCGATTCAACCTGCCGCGACCGCGCAAAACGTCGCTTTCGAGTCCGCTACGTCTCCAAATGCGCAAGCGAACGGCGTCCCGGTTCCCTCGAACAATGTCGCCTCTGTGCCGCAGACCGCGCGCCTCGTCAACTCGTCGGCGACCCAGACGGCTAACCCCGCCGTCTTCGCGCCGCCTTCTCTAACGACGAACGCTACGCTTGTGAGTCAGCCCGTTGCGCAGCCCGTCGCCCCAAGCGTCAACGTTCAATCTGCAAGCCAGCAGAGTCCGCAGATTGCGCAACCTGCACAACAAACTTTGACGCAGCCGGCGCCCATTGCGCAACCTGATCCGAGCTATGTAGATTTCCCGCAAACGGAACTTGCCGTGCCGCCGCAGTCGGCGGCGTCTTTCGAACAAACGCCCGTCTCGGCGCCCCAGGCGTCTTTCGATCAGCCGCCCGTCGTTTCGCCTACAAATGCCGCCGCGTCGCAGTCAACGGCTCCGGAAACGCCTGAAATTGACGATGATTTCCCGTTGATTCCTTTTTAGGAATTTGCGGCTCCATGCAGGCGGCGCCAACATTAATTGAGCCATGTGCCGTTACGGGTATGAGAATCATGTAAAAAACTGATTCTGAGTTGTCGCTGTTAGCGATAATTTTTGTGAACGCTACTATTCAACAACGTCTATCTTTGTCTGCGTCATGATTGTGTTAAACGATCATGAAATGACTCCCCCAATATTCGCCTTAAGTTCAAAGCGCGGCGCTATCCTCGCTTCGCCGTTCTTGCGGTCGACGAGCTTCAAACAATGGAGCGGAAGAAGGCGCGGTTACCCAATGAAAAGCGGCGTCGACTCTCTCCTTTCCAGTAGCTTGAGAGTCCATGGAAAAATGAACGTTACATACAGCATCTGAACAAAGCAAGAAAGAACAGCGCCGACAGGTCCGGAAAGGGTTACTTTAATCCAGGGCATGAGAATCAAAGTGACAACGTAGAGCCCGAGCATGCCGACGACGCAACGCGTCAGCTTTGTCATGAGCGGCACGTCGGTTGTGAAACGAACGAACCGTCGTTCTAGAATCCATCCGACGAAAAAGCCGAGGATCCATCCTACGCATCGGAAGGTGTCGTCGACCATTTTCTTACCGTCGACGATTAGTCGGCCTTCGGCGTCGTAATCGGCAGGATAGGATTTGAGCGCGGCGTAGACTGCTAACGCTACCGCGAGCGCGATTCCTACGCTTGCGACAAGCCAATCCTTTTGCGGATTGACTTCTAGCCATTGGATTAGTTTAAAGGTCAGCCACATAACGAGTAAGCTTTGTCCTGCGCCGAACAGGACGTCTTGCGGCGTGTGAACGCCCAGATACATACGACTGAACCCAACTAACGCGACGACGACGATTAGCGCGACGCGCAAAATGATCGGGAAATCTTTACGAACGGCTCCGCCTCCGAATAGCGTTCCGGCGTTGGTCGCATGGCCGCTCGGAAAGGAATAGCCGGTTGCATTCGACATAGCGTCGCCGTACGGTATTATGCGCGGATCTCTGATCCAGGGGCGATAGACGCAGAAGGTTGCCTTCAGGAAGCCGTTCAGTAGGCGATTGCCGCTCCAGCCCAACATGAGAAAGACGCCTAGCTTCTTGCTAACGCACCAGTAGATTATCGCCACAACAGCGATCGTCGTATAGAGATCGCCTAAGAAGGTCATTTTATTCAGAAACTCCGCTAGGCAATCCCCCGCGCCATTTCTGAAATCCTGCAACATAAGGAGAAATTTAAGGTCCATACGCTTTAACGACTAGCCGACCCAAGCTTTTCAGGTCGGCTTGGTCTAATTGAAAAGAGGTTATTGTTTAGCCGCGACGTCGGCGATTTTTACGCGTTGGAACATGAGTCCGCCCGAAGTTTCGTAAAACGCGCCTAGCGTTTCGGAGTCGATCTTAACGAGGCTGGAGTATCCGCAACATCCTGGTCGATATATGGTTAGCTCGCGCGACCATGTCATGCCTTCGTCTTCGCTGAGCTTAATCGTCATATCGACGCGTCCGGTTTTTGAGTTCGGGTTCATAAAGGCGAGTAGATTGGATTCGTCGCCGTCTTTGGTTGATTTGACCTTAATGAGACTCGCCTGGCATACCGGTTCAACGAGCGCTTTATTGGAGGTCGCGTGTTCCGTCCAGGTCTTGCCGAGGTCGGTTGTGGTCGCGACGGAACGCGGCTGTCCGTTGAAGTTGCGCATATTGAGCATGAGCGAATCGTCGTTGAGTTCGACTACTTGACATTCGCACGTCATTTTATGCGCGCCGGTTCCGCCATGCCAGGTCGCGCCCTTATCGTCGCTCCACAGAAGGGTCGAGAACCACACGCCGTCTTTGTCGATGAATTGCGACGGAAACACGAGTTTCCCATCGCGCGTCGTTATCCCGTTTCCGGGGCCTTGGAAGAAGAGTCGCCAATTGGAATCGGTCGCCGCTTCGTTCGTAACGTCGCGCGGTTCGCTCCACGTCGCGCCGTCGTCGTCGCTGTAGCAGATCATATAGCGACCCGACTTGCCGAATTCTAGACCCGGTTCCGACGCTTGCGTCGAGCGTTTGTTATGCGCCCACAGCGCCGCAACCCAGACGCGACCCGTTTCAGGATCGAAGAGCGCGCACGGATCGCCGACGCCTTCCGCGACTTCGTCGTCGCCGTGAAAGTCCATAACCGGTCGCATCGGTTCCCAAGTCTCGCCGCCGTCGAAACTTCGACTGCACATGACGTCGATATCGGCGGGCAGGTCCGGGAACCCGTTCCAGCGAGCGTCGTAGACGGCGATTAGCGTTCCCTTGTTTGTTTGAACAATTCCGGGAATGCGATACTGCGCGACCTTGTCCCAACCAGAATCGCGGACGAGAACGCCGAATCGATATTCAATCGGGAGCGCGTCGAAAGAAACGACTTCGTCGCCGAAGGTCGCCGATTTCACGCCGACTTCCAGTTTGGAGTCGAGCGTCGCCTGGGCGTCGGGAAACGCCCAAATAGCGAGTTCGCCGCCGTTAGCGAGCGCGTCCGGTTTGTCGATTTCGATCGTAATTTGCGTCGCGTTTGTCGGACGGTTCCCGTCGACGTCGAAAATTCCGTTCGCGTCGAAATAGCCGACGACATTGACGCCGACGCGCGCTTCAAGTCGTTTAATGAATTTGGGTTCCGAAAGGGTAACGACGACGCTCTTGATTGGCTCGGCGTCGGCAGTTACGTCAAACGCTTGGACGCGAGTCGCGCGTTCGGTTCCGTTAGCGTTTCGCGCGATCGGCTCGAGCGCGGTCGTTAGTTTTAGAGTAGGGGTCGCCGCCTGAGCGCATGTTCCAAGCGCGACAAAGGCGAGAAGCGACGCGATATATCGAAGCGTCATCGTAATGTCCTGTGGGTTAAGTATTATTCTGGTTTAGCGTTTCTTACCGATATCTGGTAAGGAAGCTGTAGATCGTTTGATTCGTCGTCGTCCCATTTATGGCGATAATGGCGATCGGCGACGGCGGCGACGACGAAAAAGAGACGCGTCGCGTTCTCTGGAATCTCAAATTGTACGGTCTTTTCTGATTCGCGATAATCGTCGCCGTAGACGCGCTTGCCGTCGTCGCATAGCGCGACGAAACCGTAGCGGAATTGTGAGCGCGCGTCCTTCATAGCGCCGGTCGGCGCGTTGTATGCGCGCGTCGTTGCCGTTTTCGGCTCGCGTTCTCTACTTAAAGCGACGACGCCGGGGTCGTCTTTGGCAAGAGGCGAGCCGATCGGCAAAGATTTAAAGGAGACTTCAACGACGCCGTCGTATCCCTTCGGATCGAGCGGAATAGCGTTGAAGCCCGATTCGTCGGGACAACTTGCGTATGCGATTTGCCAAGCGCCTTCGTCATTGACGACGATCTCGGGTCGATACGCGTCGATCCACTCGTCGGGCGCGAATTCTCGTAGTTCGTCGAAATCGTAGGTCGCCGCGCGCGAGGCGTAGTAATAGAGGTCGTCGGCTAGTTTTTCAGGATCGTCGTCGCAGTAGACGCGCCGGTAGGCGTCGAGGAAATCTTCCGGACGTCGACTCGCCTTCCAGACGGCGCCGATCGCGTCGGCGCCATGAAGGTCTTTAACGGCGTAAAAGAACCAGTAACTCTGGTATCGCATCCACTCGTTTTCAAAAGCGCGATGGCAATTTTTCGCCCAAACGTCTTTCTGATAAGGGGTAAACGCGGCCTTAGGAAAGTCTTGCCACGCCTGCCATTGCGCGCACTGCTCCCAAATCGTATTGCCGAATCCTCCGTCGTGCGCGTAGCGGAACCCGCTCTGATGATCGCGAGATTCGCCGTTTGCCAGCTGATCGCAGTAGACCTGATACTGAAACGTGTGTCCGAGTTCATGACCAATGACCTCGCCGACCGGCTTGCACGTCGACGGATTGACCCAGAGCGCGCCGATAACGTCGTCGTATCCCGCGCCGGTCGCAAGCCATTCGCGCTGATAGAGAAGGTAGATTTCGAGCTTGTATTCGTCGAGTCGACTCTTCTTCTCGGGCTTGGCGGAGAATTGAAGTCGTTCCACGTTCGTCGCGTAAATCTTTTCCGCCTTATCGAGCAAATCGTCGACGTCGACGCGCAACTCTTCCGGCACGCTCGCGGCGTTGGGATCGTCGCCAAATTCTTTCGCCCAGAAGACGACGCAATGTTCGCTCTCCTTGGAACGCGTTAGAGACCACTTTGCGTTCGGGGAATCAAAGCCGTTGGCGCGAAATTCCTGAGGCGTATAAATTGAACGCGGCTCGTCGGCTATCGCGGCGCCAACTAATAACGTTGCGACAATGATTAGCGCTATCTTTTTAACGAGAGACATAAAACCGTTCCAAGGGAGAGATGGTCAAAGAAACGGCGCGTCGAGCGTCTACGCAGGACGCGCCGCCTTATCGCTCTGCAGCTTACGAGCCGATTACCACATCGAATACTGTGGAATCTCGAGCTGTTCGCCGTCTTTGAACGCCGATTGGTGCGCAACGATACCGGGAACCGTCGTGTTGAGCGCGACCGCGATATTGACGAGAGGATGGCGATTCTTCAGTACCGACTCGACGAAATTAGAGCCCAAATAGCCGTGCGAGCCGCCGTGTCCGCCCGCGTCGACCCCCGGCGGGAGCGCCGGCTTGCGGAGATCGCCGAGTTTCTCAACCAGTTCGCGCGTCGCGTCGTCCAACGCGCCGTAGCCGCCGTTCATCGCGCCGACCTCGCCGCGCATACGACCCGTCTCGCCGCCCCAGCCGCACGTGTCCCAGCTTACCGCCATGCGCGCGGAACCGCCTTCTGAGGTCGTAAAGAGCGCGACTTCCGTGCCGAACGGATTATTCCACTTATTCGCCCCGCTCTGGTATTCCGGCTGCTTACTGCGAAAACCGGAGCACGAGACCTTCGTGAAGGTATTGCCCGTAACGCAGGTGTAGTACGCGTTCGAATGCGTTGGGTACCATTGCGGCGGCAAGCCGATGCGCCAGTCCTTATAGCCTTCGAGATTTCCGGCGCCCCAGTGGTAATATTCCCCTTCCGTATAGACCATCTTCCCGAATCCGCCAGCCTTGTAAATCTTGCGCGCCTGATACACGTCGTCGTGGAAGGAACTCGTTTCGAACATACCGTAGAAGAGTCCGGTCTTTTTAACCGTTTCGTAAAGACGATCGGCGTCTTCAAGGCTTCCGAATACCGCCGGGACTGCGGACGCGACGTGCTTGCCCGCGTTGAGCGCTTTGCACGCGTGATCCGCATGACTCGGCGCGTCCGTCGCAATGAAGATCGCTTCGATTGAGTCGTCTTTAATCATTTCCTCGAGGGACTCGTACGTCTTTTCGCATTTGCACGCCTTCGCGAGTCCGGCGCAGCGATCCGGGAAGAGGTCGCTGACCGCGACGACTTCGACGTTCGGATGGTTTTGTAGTCCGAATTGCGCGCCGAATTGGCATAGGCCGAATCCGACGATTCCCAT
>CADCOO010000160.1 GCA_902803085.1 uncultured Planctomycetota bacterium | reverse complement strand
TTCCTCTTCAAAGTCTTGCGTCGTCAAATTCGTCGCAACGACCTTGCCCTCGGGGTCGATCAGAACGATCTTGGGATAAAAACGTTCGCTAAGTCCGTAATAATCGCACAAGTCGACGTACTCCTTGCCGCCTAATTCTGGATTAACGCGCGTACGATATCTCGAGATACGTCGAAAGGTCCCGTCGACTGGTTTCAAATTGCTATAGGAGCCGCCGTCCAATTGCGGCGTATACATGACGACTTCAAGACCTGCTTCGTGATATTTTTTAAAGAGCGAGAGATACGGCTCGGGCGGTTCAGGCGTCACGCAACTTAAATGGAGTAAAACCGACTTGCCGCGATAATCCCCTAGCGCGATTCTCGAACCGTCGTCGCAGACGCCTTCTAAGACCGCCTCCTGCCCTACGAGTTCCTTAAACCGAAACGCGCCTTCAATTCGGTCGGCGGTTTCGACAACCTTCGGATCGTCGCTCGCGCGCAAGATAGAAATGAAACGATCGTAAAGACGGTCGTCGATTTGTTTCAGGTCGCCTGCGTTTTGAACTGCGGAGTCGAGAGCGTAAGGCGGATCTAATTCAACGGCGGAAGCATATTGTTTCGGCAAGCGTTCGAACGCGTCGCCGCCTTCAAGGGACGCCTGGAGATTATACGCTTGAAATAGCGAGTTAAAAAGCTTAGCGCCGTAGGCCGCCATCATGGCGTTCGTCGGGTATTCTTTCATAACATGAATCAGGTTTTGAATAACCGCAGGATCGCGCTCGAACGAGGATTGACCAACGCTTGTGGGCCTTCTGTCCATACCATTGCTTATGACCCGATAATATTGTTGCTTCGAGAGTTCTGAAGCGCGGAAGACGTTGTCATAAGGCGCGCCCGCTTGTTTAAACCTCGCGAATTGATCAGGGGGAGGAAACAATTCGTTCCAATCTTCCGGACCTGTGGCGGCATGGACAGAATGCGCTCTCACGTACGCTTTATACGACGCCTTTAATCTAGCAAGTTTGCGAATCGCCTCCTCGATCTCGATCGTTTGATCCGGCGAATCAGCTGTTTCGCGTTCTTTTTCAAACAAAAGAAGCGCCGGTTCAAGCGTAGAATCGCTCGGCGCCAACGGCGCAACATCCAATTCTAGCAGGTAAAAAATTGCGTTTCTACGTTCCGGAGCTTCGACAAAGAGGTCGATAAGCTGTAGATAGAGTTGTTTTGCGCGTTCGGGGGCGTAATAGCTCAAATTACGACATACGCGTAGCGAAATGTTAGCGCAGGCGTCGCAATCTCGAACGTCTTTAAGAAATTGCTCGACGAAGGCTGCGATCGCCTCCTCGCTCGATTCGCGAACCGTAGCTTGCAATTTCAGATCGTAATAACAGAGAGCGAGGAGCTCCGCCGATTCGGGCGGCAGGTTCTCGCAAGTTTTCGACTCTTCGAACGCTTTCGCCGCCGCGTCGAGGTTCTGCGCGCGCGTTATCATATTGACAAGTTCGCCTACTCCGTCGATATCGTCGGGCTTGGCGAACGCTTGTGTTATGAGTTTGTCAAACGCAACGTTTGGTTCCTCGCCGTTGGCAAACAACGTAAAGACGGAGAGAAACGCAACGAGAATCAACGACGTCGTCATAAGGAAGATGTTTCGAGACATAACGGATCCTTTACCTTTATATTTCTAGCGCAACGTGGTAGACGAGTCGTCTTAATATTCGCGTTTATCAGGTTGCGTCGTTAGATTGTCAATATACTGATTCATTCTTGCGTACGAGGGTAAGCGATCGTCTCCGTAAATACCGAGAACGTTACCGTCTTGATCAATTAAAAAGCAGAATGGAAAGACGGAAACGTTGTATTCCTTCGTCAGGAGCGTGAATTTCGTATTATGAGTTAAATTGGAGCGTTCTGCCAAATCTTCTGCAAGAGTCCGCCATGATTTCCCCTTAAGTTCGTCCAGCGCGATAACGTCTTTTCGCGTTGAATCGCTCTTTTGGTGGAGAACTTTACCTATACGCGGCGAGTAAAGGTACGCGACAAGTTCGATCTCGCCCTTGGCGCGCCTTTCAATTAATCCAGAAAGTTCAGGACGTTCCAATGCCTCTAAGAGGGAATCGGGAGTACTCGCAACGAAAAGAACCGTTATTTTACCGGCGAATTCCTTGAGATCGAACGGCTGCTCATTGAGATCAATTCCCGTCAGTTCTAACTTTTTGCCAACGAGCGTCGTAATACGTCGCGACAGATCGCCCTCCGTCAAGCGAGCGGCGCGAGCGAGAATTTCAGGAACGTTCGACTCTTGACCTACCTGGCGAAGCGTCTCATATAGCTCGCCGAAGAAGTCGGCGCGCGAGTCGTCGACGTGTTTTGCGAGCCCTTCAAACTCGTCGAAGACGCCGACGCTATATTTTGCTAACTCAGCGCATTCTCGTACTATCTCGCGTCGCCTCGCTTCGTCGGCGAGCGAAGCCTCTTGTAAGAGATCTCTAGCGCGCAACGACGCTATATTGTTCCATTGCGCGCGATCGTAGGGATCTTTCTCTAAATCAACAAGACCTAGTTCAACGAGTTCTCGCGCGGACTGATAATTCCGCTTACTGAAAACGATCGACTTATACGCTTCAAGCTCGTCAGGGTCGACTCCTGAATCATGCGACAGAAGGACGATGTGTCGCAGCGTCTTTGCAAGCGCAATGCTTTTCTGTTCATAAAAAACGCCTTGCGCAAGCGCGGCGCGTCTTGTGTCACGCTCAGCTTGCGGCGTCTGCGCTTCACTAGACGATAGAGAGGAGCGTTTGGCGTTTGACGGCTGCGGCGTTTTAGGAGGTTCGGCAGTTGAGATTTCCAGATATAAGCGTCTATAGAAATCAAGATCGCGATTGTCGGGCACAACGAAAAGTCGATCGGCGTTCTTAACAACGTTAGGAAGAGGGGTAAAGAGTCGCGACGGTCGAGTTATGCTCACGGCGTAGGCAATTCCTTTCGTTTTGCTCGATCCGTAGGCAGAGACAATATCGGCGCGAAACTTCTGCGCCTGTCGACGATCGTAAAGAGTTATGAGATCAATAAGATTAAACGCGCACAAAGCGACGCAAGGCGAGTCGGTCTTAATCAGTTCGTCGAGAATCTCGTTAAGAGCCGCAGCGTCCTCCGCCTGAAACGCCTCGCGTATACGCAATGAGTAATATGCTTCATAAAGTTGGACGATATAAGGGTTGTAGTAGACGTCGCGGCGTTTAGATCGCGATTGCAGCGCCTCCTGTTCGCAAATCAACTTGTGCAGAC
>CADCOO010000159.1 GCA_902803085.1 uncultured Planctomycetota bacterium | reverse complement strand
GCGTTTTCCCGGACGCGGCTACGTCAACGCGTACGCCTACCGTCCCGACGCGCGTCTACGCGCTTTACGTTTCGGCGAAATGACGGAGGATTGGCTCGATTTCATCGTCGCGTGTCGAATGGGAACGCCTCATGATTACGACGTAACCGAGGGCCCCGTTGCAAACGACGTAATTTTCAACTACGTTCAAAACTACGTCGACGGCAAAATAAGTCGAGAAGCCTTCTGGGCGCTTGCTAAATTCCGACGTCCGACCCACCAAATCTGCTTCCACACGCCAGCCGCCCTAGCGACGCTTCGCTTTCTCAACGCAACGGAGGTCGACCATGAAGAATAACGTCGCTTTATTCTATACGTGCAGTTTGATCGAATATATCGGTCGAAAGCAGAAACTACGGCGCGGCGACGTCGTTGCGGCGCTCGGGCGCGATATGATTAAGCGAATCTACGACTATTCCGACGTCTTTCACTGCGACTTAATCGAGAAGGTTGCCGACGAGTTCATTGAGTTGTGCAATATTCCGAAGGGGGACTTCGACAACGTCGCCAAATGCCGGTACGAGGTTCCCGACTACTGGACGATCGGCGAAGTCTACGAGCGCCTGATTGCAGACGCGTCCCCCAACCTAACTGAAGCGGAATCCGGCGCCGTCGTCGATAATTTGATTCTCGTTTACGCGTCGTGGATCAGCGACGCAATCTCAAATTACAATTCCGACTTCTTCTATCAGCCGCGCGATTATATCCGCGTCTGCTACGAGGAGGGCGAGGTTTGCCCGTAGCGATTGCGTCGCCCGTCCTCTGGCGCTAATCGGCGTTTTTTTAGCAAAAATGTTTTCCAGGAACGAAACAATCTTGAAGATTCTAGCGTCTATCGGTATAATATTGATAGTTCATCCGGGCGGGTCGGGTTTCTCGCTTTACGGGCGCGTTCCCTCTCCCCAGATCGGTATTTTTTATTTATTGGGGGTTTAACGCGTCGCGTTAGATCGCCGAACGTATTATTACTCAGCTTAGGATAAGGTGAACTTAATGCAACACAGTTTCAAACAAGGCGGGAACAAGCGCGGCTTTACGCTGGTCGAGCTTCTCGTCGTCATCGCTATTATCGGTATTCTCATTGGTCTGCTTCTTCCGGCAGTCCAGGCGGCTCGCGAGGCCGCGCGTCGTATGCAGTGCACGAACCAAATTAAGCAGGTCGCGCTCGCGCTTCATAACTACGTCGACGCCAACCAAGGCACGTTGCCGACCATGGCGCCGTTCGCCGGCGGAGGATGGGATAAGTACGCGCCCTACAGCGTTACGATTTCGCTTCTTCCTTTCATGGAAGAAAACGCGCGTTACACGCAGATTCTCGAATTAGATCGCAGAAGGAATGCCGGCGAACTCGGCACATGGGACGGGTTCTTCTCGCAGGAAGTTTATCAGAACCGCATTGCCGGTCTGATCTGCCCCTCCGAGCCGAACGGTAAAACGCCGTCTGTACACGCTCAAAACGCGCGTACGAACATCATGTACAGCCTCGGCGACGGTACGAGCAAGCTCGACGCTCCGTACACCCACCCGAACTACATCAGCGTCTCCACGAAGAAGTGCAATACGCGCGGTCTCTTCCATCAGTACGACTGGAAGCCTCTCTCCGCCTGCTCCGACGGAACCTCCAATACGGCGGCGGTCAGCGAATCCGCTAGCGCGCCGGAAGGATACTACTCCGCCGCTGTTAAGGGCGGCTCGGCGACCGTGAGCAACTTCTATACCGAAGACCTCAATTGCCACCCGGACGTCTGCATGAACAACGCGCGCGACCCCAACGACATGACGCGACTCGTCACCACGTGCGACACCTGGCGTGGAAACTTCTATCAAGACGGTCGTCCGTGGAACGGTTTCCACACCGTTCTGCCGCCGAACTCACCGAGCTGCCAAGCGACGACCGGCGGATACTGGGGCGCTCTTTATCCTGCGAACAGCTATCACTCCGGCGGCGTTAACGTCGGTATGGCGGACGGCTCCGTTCGCTTCGTTTCCGACACGATCGACTGCGGCGATATTTCCGCCGTCAGCACGAAGTGCACCGGCAAGAGCCCTTACGGCGTCTGGGGCGCGCTTGGCACGCCGCAAGGCGGCGAAACCTCGCAATCGATGTAATTGCGGATTAAGCGTCGTTTAATTCGCTTGAGATTCAATTCCAATAGGCCGAGCGCGTTCGCTCGAGCTCGGCTTCAGACCTTTGAGTGACATTTGACATGAAAAAATTTTTTCTATCGCTATTAGGACTCGCGCTGGCAGTCTCCGCGCTCGGGTGCGGTCAAAAGAAGCCGGACGGCATGCCGGACCTTGAACAGGTCGCGCTCACGGTCATTCAAGACGGCAAGCCGCTCGACGGCGCGACCGTCAATCTCAAATCGACCGATCCCGGCAATAAGTGGACGAGCGGCGGCAGAACGGACGCGACCGGCGTCGCCAACCTTGTAACTCACGGTCAGTACAAGGGCGTGCCGGTCGGAAAGTATAAGGTCGCCGTCTCCAAGACGGTCGGCGAAGGCACGCCCCCGCCGCCGAGCCCGATCGACGAAGAATCTGCCCGAAAATATAAGGAGTATGTCGATTCTGGCGCGACCTATGAGGAATTCAGCGTTGTCGATTCGAAATTCGGTATTATCGAAACTACAACGCTCGAAATTGAGGTCGTCAAGGGCAAGAACGACCTGAGCGTCGACGTCGGACCCGCCGTTCGTGAGAAGATCAATACGGGCCGCGGAGCGTCCGGAGTCGGAGGGGGGATGTAATTTTCGTTTCCCCTTGTCGCGACAATTTATGACGAAGTCGCGCGGTAGCGTTTGAGCTATCGCGCGATTTTTTGTGTCAAAGTTGAAATCGTCTCTATTACGCCGGGAATCTCCAAGATCTTGACTTGCCGGGAAAATTCTACACAATGATCGTATAAGCGTCGCGACTTGCGCGACGCGCCTCATTATTTAAAGGAAAATCAGCCATGAAACGCCGCGCGCGCCTCCTTCTTCTGTCGTTACTCTTTACCGTCGTCGCGCTAGTCGGCGGCGCGCTCTCCGCTATGGAACCGTCTGAAATGGCCGCGAATCTTTGCCGAAGCGGCGGAGGATGGTGGCAAGAGGTCGCGACGATTACCGTTGAAAACAAATCGAACGTCGATTTCAATCCGCGTCTCATTACCCTGCCGACCGGCTCCGACGAACGATCAAAACAAACGTTCGATTTCAGCAATTTTTTCATCGAATCGATACGCGTCTGCGATTCCAACGGCGTGGAACAGCTCTTTAATATCAAAGACGCGTCGGGCGCGTACCTCGATCAAGGCCAGGTTCCAAGCGGTTCAACCTTTACGTTCCCCGCGACGGTCGCCGCCGGCGCAAGAGCGACCTACTACGTCTTCGCGTCGAACCAGAAAGCGTTTAAAAACCTCGATCGACTCGAAGACGCTCGCCACGCCGCGCTCAATCTTGATTTTGAGGAGGGGAACGGGGACGTTCCCAACGGCTGGAAGTTCGACGTTCCGGACGTCAAAGGCGCCATAACCTGGTCGGACGAGGAACCTTTCTCGGGCGCGAAGTGCGCGCGATGCGAGGTTGAATCGGGCGAGAAAGCGTCGTGGATTGCGGCGCGCCAGGGGGACGTCGCGTTGACGCCGGGCGCGAAGTATCGTTTTAGCGCGCGCGTTCGCGGCAAGGGCGTCGTCGGCCGCGTCGGGTGGTATCTTCATCTCGGCAACGCAGGAACCGCGATGGTTTCGTCGCCAATGCTCTACGTCGACGGCGAAGGCGATTTTGAGTGGACGGAAGTCTCTAAGGAGTTCACGGTCGCCGACGAGATCGATCGTCTGGAATTCGGCACGGTTCTTTACGGCACGGGAACTGCGTGGTACGACGCCGCTAAGCTCGAACGACTTGACGAGGGCTTGAACGACGCGCCGTATAGCGTAACGAGCGGCTATTGGAGGAGAATGCCAAACCCGAAGCTCGTCCACTCGCCCTATAAGCCAATCTCACGCCAGGCCGAACGATACGCGACGATTAAAGTCGTCGCGCGCGAGGGGGGCGAGCGACTCGTTATGGTCGATCGACGCGCGCTGGAGATCCGATGGTCACGCTCGCTTAGTCCGAACGACTTCGAGCTAATCGACGTCAAAGGAAACCAAATTCGCCCTGAATTCTTCGGCGATTACGCGTTCTTTAACGCTATTCTTGAACCGGACGCCATTAATTACCTCCGCCTTGTCGAAAAGGAACTCCCCAACGGCGACGCGAGGAAAGAACGCCGCCAATCGGACGCGGTCGCCAATCAGGCGTTCCCCGGCACGACGCTTCAATCGAGCGGCGCGGAGGAGGAAAGGGGCGCAAACGAAGCTGGAAACGTCTCGCTCGAGCTTCCGGAATTCGTTAGGAAAAACAATTTGCTCGCTGACGGAGGATTTGAAAACGTCGATCCCGAAACGCTCGACGCGCCCAAAGACGCCGAAGGATTCGGATGGACCCGCGACGCGGCCGAGCCCGGCGTTGACTACGCGATCTTTAATTCCGGAATTGAAGCGTTGGGAGAGAAATCGTTACGCGTTTCCGTCGCCGAGAGCGCGCCGAATCGCTGGAGAGGATGGCGACGCGTCGCGCCTGTCGAGCCGAATCAAACGTATCTGATCGGCTATGCGCTCGCGACCGACTGCCAAGCGGGCGCCTACGATATGTATTTTCACTGGTTGAAAGAGGATCGTTCCCTATCGTCGGGCGGCATGTCGTCCCTCGGCAAGTCGACGAGCGGCAAGACGAGCTGGAAACTACTCAACGGCTTCGCTCGCGCGTCATACGATTCAAAATTCCTCGAAATTCACCTCACTAACCAGACGCACGGAACCGCGGAGTACGATTCCGTCTTTATGACGCCCGTCGACGTCGGGGAAATAGTTTCTTTTGCCGGGGGTAAAAACGGCGTCTTTCAGGTTCCCGCCGTTGCGAAAGTCTTTAGCGACTCCACCTTCGCGGCAAACGAACCTGAAATCAACGACGGCAATCCCGCCGTATGCTCTCTTGCGCGCAACGAGCAAGAGACGCTGCAGGTCGCTATTCGTCGCAACAAATACGAGATTCACGGCAATTTCGACCAGGGTTCGCCCTTCTATTACGTCTTCTCGTCAAGGCCCAAACTGCGCGGAGGGGACGACGAACTGCCGAGTCCGGAAATCTTCGTCGTGTCCAACGTGCTCGTCGACTATCCCTCGAACTACTACCACGATTACGGTTCCCCGACGACGCGAAAATTCCCCAGCGGAACTCCTGGTTGCGACGGCTGGATCGGATACTGGCCCGACCCTCTTATTCCCATCTGCGCTAAACCAATTCGCTCTATTAAAGAAGATGAAACGCGGATGTTTGACGGTTGGCGAACTTTTAACGACTCCGAACGCGTCGAATATTACGCCAACCAAGGGCAAGTGGATTTCATGGCGGGCGGTACTCGCGCGTTGCAAGTGCGCGTTAGCACGACGTCCGATACGAAGCCTGGCGTTTACGAAGGAACGCTCACGCTCTCGCCAATGAGCCCGCGCGCGTACGCTCGCGTCCGCGCCAAAGGCGAAAACGCGACGGACGCCATTGAAATTCCGTACGTCGTGAACGTTTTAGATTTCGAGGCGCCAAAGACGACAATCACAGGGATTTACGACGCGCGTATTTCGCACGATTATTTCGGGGAAGGGACGCGCCGGGAAAAGCTGGATCGGGTCGCGGCGAAGCTCCTGTCGAGCAAGTTAAGTTCCGACCAACCGGTCGCCAATCTTAAGATTAATTACGACAAGGCGACGGGCGAAGCGACCGCCGACTGGACGGATTTCGACGCCGCGTATTCTCGATATTACGACGAGCTCGGCGCCCAATCGGGCTATTTCCCAGGCGAGTTTTATCTCTTCGGCTGGGGCAATCCTCCGAAGGTCGTCGAGGGCGAGACTCCCTATCCAGGAGAATGGCCGTACGAAGGCGCGGACCGCTCGCAATTGCGTCCGGAATACAAACGAGCGTATCAGGCGAAGCTTAAGCTCTTCTGGGAACATCTGAAAGAAAAGGGCTGGGCGGACAAGTGCGTCCTCTATATTTCCGACGAGCCGTTCTACTCTAAACCTGAGATCATTATGCAGATGCAAGCGCTCTGCGATATGATCCATGAAGTCGACCCGGCTATTCCTATCTATTCGAGCACATGGGTTTACGTCCCCGAATGGTTGAATTATCTCGACGTCTGGGGCGTCGGACATTACGGCGCGGTAAGCGAGGAGTCTCTCAAGACAATTCGCGACGCCGGAGGCAGAATCTGGTGGACGACCGACGGCATGATGTGTCTCGACACGCCCCTCTGCGCCGTCGAGCGACTTCTGCCCTATGCCTGCGTCAAGCACGGCGCCGAACTCTACGAATTCTGGGGCGCGTCCTGGTATACCTGCAATCCGTTTGATTCTGCGTCGCACTTCTACATCTCGCAGTCGGACCAGCCGGGCGTGCAATATTACATTCGCTACCCGAACGGCGACGGGTATATCTTCTATCCCGGCGAGCTTATTGGACGACCGGGCGAGATCATCGAATCAGTCCGCTCCGACCAGGCGCGAGAGGGAATCGAAGACGCCGGCTGGCTCGTCGGACTTCAGAACGCTATCGCCGAAAAGACCGCGCCCGGCTCCCCCGAACGCAAACGCGCTCAGCAGGTTCTCGATCGCGCGCTCAATTACCTCCCGCTCCATTGCGGCTCCGGACGATACTCGACTCGATATATCGCCGACCCCAAGGAGTTCGAGCAGATCCGACTTGACGTCGGGCTGGAATTGGAGAAGTTGACGGGGAAATAGCGGGTAAGCCGTTGAATCGTTTTTACGAAAACCCGCCGTTACAGAAGTTGTAGCGGCGGGTTTTTAGAAGGTTAGCCAGAAGGGCATACGCTCGATCAGAGATCGTTAATTCGATCGTTCCCGCTAGGAATTCGTCTATTTGAGAACTAGAAAAAATCCCCTTTTCCGAAATGCCTTGGGCGTGTTTTTCGAGGAGAACGAATTCCTCGCGCGGCCCGATATCCGCGCGAGGATTCGGAACAATTAAAGCCTAACGCGCTCCTGAACGAGATTGTCGAGATTCGTCGTGCCGAGTTGGAGCTTTTCGCCCATATCCAGATATTTGACGTTGGAAAGGGGCATTTCGACGAACTGATTGAAGAACTTCGTGGACGCGACGTCGACGGCGACGGGATCCGTCGACATAATGAGCGCTTTGGCAAGCTCAACGTCCGACTCATTGAGACCTCGCGGGCCGTTTGTTTTCATGATGCGATAGGCGTCGACAATATTAAGCGTCGCGGGCTTATCGATCGTGCCGATATCGGCAATGCACTGATCGAGCCCCTTGCGGTGAAATTCCCGACGATCCCAAACGATTCCCATGAGATTCTTCATTGCGATCGTCATCTTGGCGCCGCCGTGATTCTTGAGGATCGGCACGTTAAACCAAACGTCGCAGTCGAGGATCGCTTGGTGGACTAATGCGGATTTGAGCACGACGCCCTTCGGGAGCGCAACTTCACGGTAATAGCGTTGCTCGTTCCCCTGCGCCATAACGCCGCCCGCTTTTTTCGTCGCCTCCTCTATGCCGCTCATTTCGTAGCACGCGCGCCAGTTGCCGCACGTATTGTCGAAAACGACGACTTCCTGCGCGCCCGCGTCTTTGCACGCGCGCACAATGGCGCCGATCAGCTCGGGATTGGTCGACACGGCAAGTTCCGGTCGCCTGTCCCAGCAGATATTGGGCTTAATGGTAACGCGATCGCCCTTTTTAACGAAGCGCTCGATTCCTCCGAGCGCGTCGATTCCTTTTTCAAACATAGGCGCGGGCTCGCCGCCGAGCAATGCGACGAGATCGACCGGCTTTCCCTTAGCCGCTCCTTCCTGGGCAAGTAGCGAGATTTCGCCGAGCGTTGCCAACGTTGTTGACAGACCGCCAAGCGCGACGGCCTTGAGGAATTCGTGACGTGTCATTTTCATTGGATTACTCCCCTTTCTCAACGACGCTTCGATTTCAATCGTCGTCCAGCGGCGTCGCGTCAAGTGATTTCGCTTAAAAAGCCTGCGCGACGGTTCATGGTCGTTCTAATCGCTATCTAAACGAGGATCAAAACCGACGCGTCTATCTTCCCAACTCTCGCCATTATCGATTTTTTTTTGCGGAATGCAAGCGGCGCGTTTTGTTCTACCTCCCGAAAGACGGAATTTGCGTATGGCGCGCCGATAAAAAAACATTCCCAGAAAACCTCGTCCAAAATTTGCCAAACGCTTGCAAGTCGACAATCGGGTCGCTATACTACTATCAACGTCGAGCGATCGGCGTCGTTAGAATAGCATTGATATTTAACTTCAATTCCAAAGTCGTTGGCGCGGTCGGTTGCGTTCCGCCGCCGACCGATAGAACAGGAGTCGTCATGTCCTTTAATCGTCGTCAATTCCTCAAGACGTCCGCCGCGTCCATTGCTGCGCTCGCCGCATCCCAGATTGCTTCCCCCTCTATTTTGCGCGCGCAAGGCGCCAATTCGAAACTGAAGGTCGCCGTCGTCGGCATTGCCGGACGCGGCGCCGGCAATATTAGCGAACTCCTCGGCGGATCCAAAGATCTCGTCGAACTCGCCGCGCTATGCGACGTCGACGACAATAATCTCGCTTCGCAAGGCGACAAATTCCCCAATGCGAAACGGTTCTTCGACTATCGCGCTATGTTCGACGAGATGAAAGACCTCGACGCCGTGCTCGTCAGCACGCCCGACCACACGCACTCCGTCGTCTCCATGGCGGCAATGAAGCGCGGTCTGCCCTGCTTCTGCGAGAAGCCGCTCGCGCACGACGTCGCTGAAATTCGCGACATGCAGAAGATCGCCAAGGAAAAGAACCTCGCCACGCAGATGGGAACCGTTATCCACGCGACCTCAAACTATCGTCGCGTCGTCGAAATCGTCCAGGCGGGCTCAATCGGCGAAGTCCAGGAAGTCCACGTCTGGTGCGCTAAGGGCTGGGGCGGCTATCCCGAACCGGATCCCAACGCGAAATTCGATATTCCCAAGAATATCCACTGGAACGAATGGCTCGGTCCCGCGCAATGGCTCGAATTCAATCCGTGCTACCTCCCCGCCACATGGCGCGGATACTGGCCTTTCGGCACCGGCACCTTCGGCGACATGGCGTGCCACCTCATGGATCTCCCCTTCTGGGCGCTCGATCTTGGACTCCCGAAGACGATCCACGCGACTTGCGCCGCCGAAATCAGCAAAATCTGCTGTCCTCTCGACGTCGAATGCAAGTACGAATTCGATTGGAACGGCAAGACGCTGCCCCTCACCTGGTACGACGGCGCGAAACGTCCGCCGGTTATTAAAGAAAAGGGTCTCGACAATCTCGCCATGGGCGTTATCTTCGTTGGCGACGAAGGATGCCTCGAAGCCGACTACGGCACGATCCGACTCTTCCCGAAAGAGAAGTACGAGAAGTTTGAACGACCTGCGGAAACGATTCCGGCGTCTCCGGGTCATCATCGCGAATGGGTCGACTCCATTGTGGACGGCGGCAAGTCGACGCCGCTGTGCAACTTCGAGTACGCCGGTCGGCTCGCGGAAGCGGTGCAACTTGGCGCCGTCTCGTTGCGCGCGGGCAAGGTCAAACTCGAGTGGGACGCTGAGAATATGAAGGTCGTCAATAACGACGCGGCGAACGCGTTTATTAAGACGGAACATCGCGAAGGTTGGGATATCTAATCGAGAACCGTCTCAATCGTTTCATTTTCACAACCGACTAAGGAGCGCCGTTCGACGTCGCGCGCTCCTTAGTCGAAATCGTCGCTTCCGTCTTTCATGCGCCTTTCTTTCGTTCGTCCTCTTCTTCCATTATTTTTATTGGTCTCACCTCCGGGGGTTAACGTCTAATGCCAATACCTTCCGAAGATTTATTCGGCTCTGAACTCTATCAGTCGACGATCGCTCGTTATTACTTAGAGCACAAGGAGTTAGTATCGTCTTTTTACAATCTGGACGATCCGGAAATGCGCGAAAGGTTTCTCTTGTCGCTTCTGGAAAGTCAAGGCGCGACCGTCCCGTACATGTATGCTCAACTGTGCCAAATCATGGAAAAAGACGACGGCGTCAAACAGGTCGACTATTCGCCCGAACGGTTTCGTTTTCAATTCCTACCTGCGACGGAATCGGGCGCGCCTTTCGATTGCAATCTTGCGATTATTACGCCGCCCCCGCCGGAACGACCGCCGCTCTGCGAAAGAATTTTCCTGCTCTTTAGCAACGATTTGGAGCGTCAAGGTTATTTTACCGTTGAATTATCGATCAAATTTGAACCGGACGATCCGCAGTATTTATTATGCGGCTGGAATCCTTACGGCGCGCATTTTAATTGCGGAATAGGGTTTCAGGATCCGAATGAAGAAGACGGCGAACGCGACCCAGATTTTTTAGTCGCGCCCGGACTCGCGACCGAGTTGTACGTCAATAAATTGCCGAACCGAATTAAGAAGCAACTGCGCGCGGTCTACGCTCATTTTTCCGGTCAAATACAGCCGAAAATCGGGCTCAATCCCGAGCGATTGAACGAATTGCTCGACGAATGGAAAAAGACTCATCCTGGTCAGGAGCTGACTAGCGAAGAGGAAATATCGCGTCTTATGTTGCGCTCGATGCGCGAGGAAGACGACTAATATCTGAAATGAATCCACGAAAGGAAATCAAAAATGATCTCGCCGGAAGAGTTCATGAACTCTGAAATATGTCAAAAGACCTTGGGGCGTCAGCAGTTAGAAACGTTTGAACTTGTCGGCGCGTTTTACAACGTCCTCGAGCCGGAGTCGCGTTATGATTTTATCCGATCGATTCTAGACGAACGCGGCGCGTTGCTCGCCAGGTACCATAATCTCATATGCAACGACCTCGCCCCCAAACTTCGGAAGAAACAAATTCGATATCGACCGGATCAGTATAGCGTTGAATTCATCCCGGCGGCGGAGGCGTGCGCGCCCTTCGACTGCAATCTTATCGTTATCACCATGCCGCTGCCGGAACGTCCGCTGCTCTGCGCCAGAATCTTCCTGCTCTACAACGACGATCTGACGCAACAAGGCTATTATACGGTAGAGCGCGCGCTTCCGTCTCAGGAAGCCGAGTCGTCCTATACCATTGGCACATGGCTCCCCGACGAAACGCACTGCGGGACTGAATTAGCGTTTGACGATCTAGCGAACGAGGACTATCATTCGAGTCCCGATTTTTTAGTCGCGCCCGATACTTCCCCCGACCTGGCGGTCAATAAGCTGCCAGACCGCGTTAAAGCGGAACTGCGCGCCGTCTATCTCTATTTCTCCGGAACGATCGATCCCCTCGTCGGGATGGATCCGCGCTTAATGAAGATTGTCGAGGAATGGGAAAAGGAACGTCCCGGGGTAGAGCTCACGGCAGACGAACTCGAACGAGTTATGAAGGAACGCTACGGCGACGATTGGAATGGAGCGCCTGAGAACTGACCATAATCGACGGGGCGTTATGACCACGTTTAAACGAAGCCGTTCGATCTGACACAACTGGAGAAGGTCGGACGGCGAATTGGGAAACGGAGCTTTATTGCTTGTAGCTCCTAAATCAGCGACGTTTTCGATAGTTAGAGAAACGTCGCTCGTCTATGTCGTTATTGTAACTCTTTTTCAGTTCTATTTGAAGTTTACAAGTCCCAATAGATCAAAAACGCCGTTTATCAATACCTTGACACATAGCCAAAGAAGAGGAACAAATACGCGATTTCATGAACCGCAAGAAGTAGCCCCCATATCAGCGCTAAATTGTGTTTATGACGCTTGGCTAATATTATAATTGATATAGGAAAAACAAGCAATACAATTAAAAAAATGGGCGTACATAAAACGAAGAAATAACCAAGATCATCCCTAATGAAACGACAACTATAAAGAAAACTACGAAAAGATGGATATTGCAAGATGGCGTTATAAAATACGTGACAAAGAATCACTATCACCATCCCGACAACGTTTAGTATAACGGAGATCATTGACGCTATAAACAGCGTATGTAGACCAATATTTAAAAAGGCTTTTACTCTTGAACGCGTCGGCATATTAAACCCCGCTACTCGTACCTCTGAACATTTTCAGCAACGATCTCGACCGTCGAAAACGTCGCCGTCGACTATGGCGTCATTATAAACTTTTTTTCGCCTCTAGCTAGGGCGTGTTGACACTAACATGTGATGAACTCCATGATTATGACAACGAGGAAAACAGAACGAAACATGAGATCGAGTTTTTCGTATCGAGTTTGTATTCGTTGGAAACGTTTAATTCTCCGAAAGAACCGTTCCACTTCGTTTCGTTGTTTGTATAGCTCGACGTCATAATCCCATGGTTCCCTGCGATTGGATTTTGGAGGGACGCAGGGAGTCATTCCAAGATCCACGGCGGTTTTGCGAGTGTCATCACCCTCGTAAGCTCTGTCCATGAGAATGTTGGAGCCTTCGATTAACTCTGGTGTTAACGATTTCATCAACAGTCG
>CADCOO010000158.1 GCA_902803085.1 uncultured Planctomycetota bacterium | reverse complement strand
GGGTATTATCGACCCGGAAACTGCGCGCCCAGTATGCTCGAGCCCATTCCGATCTCGTTGCGAGGCGGATTACTTGAAGCGGGCGCGATCGTCGGTCTAGCCGCCGCGTTACCGTAATTTCTCGGCGAATCACGACGACAAATCAACTCGGCCGGTCAAGCGTTCCTTCGCTTGATCGGCTTTCTTACATTTGGGAACGACGCGCCTAAACTTTGATGAAATTCGCCAAAAATAGCCTTTTTCATCAAAAGGTTCCTTGCTTTTCACACGCATAATGATAAAATGATGGAACCGGTTTTATTGGGAAATTGCCTTATTCCGGCGTCGTCGCGCCGCGCGCAAGCGTCGTCTTGCGCCCCGTGCTAACGACGAACGCATCAACCTTAGTGGAGTATGAACGCGTATGACGCTCGGCAACGTTGAATACGATATCAAGCAGTTGGTTTTATACGGTGGATCCTTCGGACCGCGCGAAATTGATCAATTGCGCGACGACATTAGCCGCGATTTTAAGAAATTCGACGAGCTCAAAGAAGCCGTTAACGAACTTAAGATGAAAGACGAGGACGAACTCAGTCCCGCCGTCCGCGTTAAACTGGGCGTCTGCCAGTATCTCATCGGCGCCTACGACGACGCTTACGCCTCGCTCAAAAAGGGCGACGGAGGCGCGCTCGCGCAGTTCTATTTCGCTAAACTACACTTCGCGCGACGCGAGTTTGACGAAGCGATCGCCGCCTACAATACCGCGCAATCAGCGGGTTACAACGTCGACGTCTGCGCGCTTGGCCGCGCCGAAGTCTACCGCGAAATGGGCGAAACAAGTCAAAGTCTGCAGGAACTCGACTACCTCTCCGGCGCGATCGAACAGACGGCGGACTATCTCTACCAGCGCGGCGCGACGGTCAACGCGCTTGGAAACTCTCAAGAAGCGATCCGCCTCTACGAACGAGCGATCGCCGTCGATAAAAATCATCCGGGCGCGCTCTTTGGGCTCGCGCTCGAAAACGAGCGACGCGGCAACGACGAGGAAGCGCTGGAACTCTACAAGCGCGCCGTTCTGCATTTTCCAACCAACGTTGGAACGCTTATGAATCTCGGCATTCTGTACGAAGATCTCGAACTCTACGATCAAGCGCAGCTTTGCTTCCAACGCGTTCTCGACTCTTATCCCTCCAACGAGCGCGCGCGCCTCTATCTTAAGGACGTCAAAGCGTCCGGCGATATGCGCTACGACGAGGAAGCGCAGACGAAGAACCGCGAGCTCAATACGCGCCTCAACCAGCCGATTACCGAAATCGAACTTTCCGTGCGCAGCCGCAAGTGCATGGAAGGGCTCGGGGTCAAAACGTTGCGCGATCTGTGCCAACTTACGGAAAAAGATCTTCTCGATACGAAGAACTTCGGCGACACAAGTCTTGACGAAATCAAAGACCTCCTGGCGCAGAAGGGACTCAAGCTCGGCATGTGCGCTCCCGACAAACAGCGAGTCGAAGCGTACGAAACGTCGCAACTTTCGCCGGAAGAGCAAACGACGCTCAATCAACTGGTCAGCGTTCTCAATCTTTCCGTCCGCGCGCGCAAATGCATGGGACGTCTCAAGATCGTTACGCTTGGCGACCTCGTGCGTCATTCGGCGGACGAACTCCTCGAGTGTAAAAACTTCGGCTCGACGAGTCTGCAAGAGATTCGCGAAAAGCTAACGCCTCTCAATCTGAAACTCAAGGGCGACTGATCCGCGCGTCCTATCTCGTTAGACTATGTAATTCTATCGTTACGCGCGTTGCGCAGTTCGGCGCGGCGCGCGTTTTTTAACGAAATATTCGACCCGTTCGCACGCTAAAGGGATTTTTGCAATATGGAGCGCTTTCAATTTCAATTCGTAAGCCAAGACGCAACCAGTCGCGCGCGACGCGGGACGATCACAACGCCTCATGGCGTCGTTCAAACGCCCACTTTTATGCCCGTTGGAACGCGCGGATCCGTTAAAGGGGTCGAGGTTGGTCTCCTCGAAAAGACGGGCTCGAGAATCGTGCTCGGCAATACGTACCACCTCATGTTGCGACCGGGCGCGGAAATTGTGCGCGAGTTGGGCGGACTTCATGAATTCACGGGCTGGAACGCTCCCATGCTTACCGACAGCGGCGGCTTTCAGCTTTTTTCGCTCGCGCGACTCACCAAGATAACGGAAGAAGGGGCCGTCTTTCGCTCCCATATCGACGGTCGCAAAATTGAGTTGACGCCGGAAGGCTCGATCGCGATCCAGGAAGCGCTCGGCGCGGATATTATTATGGCGTTCGACCACGTCGTCGAACTTCCGAACTCGCGATCCGTCGTCGCGGACGCCATGCGACGAACGGTTCGCTGGGCGGCGCGATGTCAGAAAGCGCGCGCGCGCGACGACCAAGCGCTCTTCGGCATTGTTCAAGGAGGGTTGGAATACGATCTGCGAAAGGAGTGCGCGGAACGACTCGCGGAAATGGATTTCCAGGGTTACGCGATCGGAGGACTTAGCGTCGGAGAAGAGCCACGCGAAATGTACGATTGCATTGAGGCGGTAGAACCGTTCATGCCGCGCGAGAAACCGCGCTATCTCATGGGCGTCGGACGACCGATCGACATAATCGAAGGAATACGACGCGGCGTCGATATGTTCGACTGCGTTATGCCGTCCCGAAACGGACGCAACGCCATGGCGTTCACCGACGCCGGACCAATGAGACTGCGCAACGCGCGCTACGAACGCGATCCCCGACCGCTGGAAGAAAATTGTCCCTGTCCCGCGTGTCAACGCAGTCGCGCGTACGTGCGCCATCTCTTCGCAACCGGCGAAATGCTCGGGCCTATTTTACTCACGATTCACAACATAACGTATTATCAACGTCTGGTCGCGGAGGCGAGGCGCGCTATTGACGAAAACCGATACGCTGAGTTCTATCAGAATAAGGTTGAAGGTTGGGCTCGAGGACTAGCGGACTAAGCGTTAGTCGTCTTCTTAAGGTCGCAAGAGGAAACGTATGAAAGCGCCGCAAATCAAGAGGTCGTCGCTGAAATTCAATATGACGCCCCTCATCGACATAACGTTTCTACTCATTGTTTTTTTCGTTATGTCGAATCGACTCATCCGGGAGGAGGTCGCAATTGAGTTGGATCTGCCGCGCGAATCTTCGGGCGAAAATCTCGAAACGGATGAAAACGGCAAGATCATCGTCAACATAACCGCGAACGGCGTCTACTATCTTGGCGCCAAACAAGTCGATCTCGACGAACTCAAAGAGCGACTCGCGCGTGAAAAGGCGCGCGCAACGCGTCCGACGTCGGTGCGCATCCGCGCCGATCGCAACACGCCGTACGGCGTTGTGGAACCGACGCTCGTTATCTGCGCTCAGGTCGGTTTCTACGACGTCTCCTTCTCGGTCGCGCAAGAGTAGCGCGCGTTGCAGATCAAATAAGAAAACAGGTCGCGCGCGAACGTCTCTGTTCGCGCGCGACCCGTCGTTATTCTAATTCCCTAACGCCGCCCGTTTCAGAAAAAAGGGTCATCGCCATACTTTTTCCGTCTCGACGCTACGCGCGGCGCGCCATGCTACCGTTGCGAGCGCCGAACGCATGAGCGCGACGAGACGCTCGCTCGACTGCGCGCTGGGAACGCGCTGAATCGGCGCGCCGTACGACGTTACAAATTGAATCGTCGGGGACGCGACAATCCCATATTCGCGGCAGATCCCGGCAGAGTCCGGATCGTTCATATCGACCTCGACGCAAACGAAAGAACGCGACAGACGTCCTACCTCGCTATCTTGAAACGCTTCCGTTAGCATTCGACGACTATATTTACAATCGTCCGCCATGAAAAAGATCAGAACCGGCTTATTATCGCGCGACGCCTGAGCCAACGCGGACTTCACGTCGGTCATAAAAACGACGCGCTCCGGCTCGACGACGGTCGCTACTTCGCTCGATTCAACGGCGACGTTAGCGCGCGTCGTCTTGGTCGAATAATTTAATTCGCCCCACAGCGAAACGCCGCCGTACGTCGTAAAGGCTACGATCGCTAACGCATAAAACGTCAACTTCCTAAACATAATGTCCTCGCTACTCAAAAAGCGTACGCACGCTTACTATCGTAGACTATTTATCGAGCGCTTTCCGTTCAAACTTCAGATTATTTTCGCCGTTCAGAAATGAAAACGTAAGAGGCGGCAAATGGAGACAGCAAGAATGCAAACAGGGCGCGGAACGTCGTCGTTCGCGCCCTGACGCCAAACTGCGCGGAGATTGTCGCGCAAAAAAGCAGAAACTACGGATTAATCTTAGATACCGTTTCCGCCGCTTGCTCAAGGAAATCCTTCAGGTTTTCGAGACCGTCGCCAAGCTTCGTCGTGAGGAACGCGTCGACCGCTTCGCAAGCCATCCAGTCGCCCCAGATCATCGCGCCGAGGCAAAGAACGTTCGCGTCGTTGATCGCGCGACACATCTTCGCGGCAAAGACCGATTCAACAACGCCCGCGCGGACGCCCTTGAATCGGTTCGCTATCACGTTCATACCCATGCCGGTGCCGCAAAGAAGAATACCGCGTTCGCCTTCGCCGCGTTGCAACGCTTCGCAAGCCTTAACGCAACTCTCGAAATAAGGAATTTCCGTATTGTCTTCGGACGCGCCAAAATCGATCACTTCGTGCCCGAGTTCCTTGAGGTGCGCTACGATCGCTTTGCGAAGACTTAACGCGAACGGGTCGGCGGCGAATACTATTTTCATTGAATACTCCTTCATAAACATATGGCGTTCTTAACTAGGACGTCTCACGCTCGCGAATCTGCCGCCCAAACGCGACCTTCGCAATAAGACTGCGCTTCATTGTAGCTTCTTTTCACGCCAATGCAAGCGAAAGGTTAAAGACGTCGATAAAATATCGCCGGAAACGCGCCGCACGAGGATCAGGCGCTTTTAAGTTCCTTTTCACGGGGACTCGGCGTAACCGGAACTTTGCCCTCCGCCATCTCGCCCGTAATATAATAGCGCGCTCCAACGCCGACGTCGGGAAGTAAGAACATCGGCTCGAGCATGAGTTCTTCCATAATCGAACGCAGTCCGCGCGCGCCGGTGCGGCGTTCAAGCGCCGTCTTCGCGATTACTCGCAATGCGGAGGGATCGAATTCCAACTCCGCGTTCTCCATTGCGAAAAGCTTCTGATACTGCTTAACGAGCGAATTCTTCGGTTCGACCAAAACGCGGCAGAGCGCGTCTTCTGAAAGAGACGTCAGCGACGCCACGACCGGCAACCGACCGACAAGCTCTGGAATCAGACCAAATTCGTACAAATCTTCCGACGTTACCCGCTCGAGAATCGTCGATTCGCCCTCAGACGAAAGAGCGCCGTTCTTAAATCGGCGAATCTGATCTGAACCGACGCCCTCCTCTTCCTGCGACGCAAATCCTATGCGGCGCTTGCCCATGCGCCTCTCTACGATCTGTTCGAGGCCGACGAACGCGCCCCCGCAGATGAAAAGAATATTCGACGTGTCGACCTGAATATACTGCTGTTCCGGATGCTTGCGACCGCCCTGAGGAGGAACGTTCGCTATCGTCCCCTCGAGCAATTTAAGGAGCGACTGCTGCACGCCCTCGCCGGAAACGTCGCGCGTTATCGAGACGTTCTGGCTCGTTTTGCCAATCTTGTCGATTTCGTCAATATAGATAATGCCGCGTTGCGCTAGCTCGACGTCAAAATCGGCGGCGCGCAACAGTTTCAAAATAAGATTCTCGACGTCCTCGCCGACATAGCCCGCTTCCGTCAACGTCGTCGCGTCGCCGATCGCAAACGGCACGTCAAGCGTCTTCGCGAGCGTTTGCGCAAGGAGAGTCTTGCCGGAACCGGTCGGGCCAAGCAGCAGAATATTCGATTTGCCAAGTTCGACGTCGTCGACGTCGCGTATGGCGTTCACGCGTTTATAGTGGTTATGAACCGCGACCGCGAGCGTCTTCTTCGCATAATCTTGACCGACGACGTACTCGTCGAGTCGCGCAAGGAGCTCGCGCGGCGACGGAACGCGCGTTAGCGAACGATCGCCAATGCCAAGTCGGCGTTTGCGCTCCTGATCAAGAATTCGATTGCACAAATCAACGCACTCGCCGCAGATATATACGGAATCGGGCCCTTCGACGAGCGGTCCGACTTCACGGTAATTCTTTCGACAAAAAGAACAGTAGGCGTTCCTCTTACCGTCGGAACGGTCGTTGGAATCGTCGCCGTGTGAAAACTCGTCGTGATCATGTTCGTCGATCATCTGGAAAACCCCTTCCATGGCGCGCCGTTCGCTGTGCGTTCGACGCAATGGCTCATGCCATACCTCTTATTCGTCCAATGAGCGCGGTCGCGTATTCGACTCCGTCCGTTTCGGCAATCGTCCGTTCCAAGCGACCGCTATTAATAATACGCCGACAAAGAGCGCCCTTTGCGCGCGCGCCAACTTTTTTCTCAAAGTTTCGTAGCGCGCAGCGCCCCGACCGCAAGTCGGCGTTGTCTAGGAATCGGACAGACGCGCCGCGACGCTTGGAAAAAAAACTTCACCCTCGATCTTTCCATTTTATGTTTAAATAGCAAAAAGAACCCCTATCCTTTTTAAACTGTCTATTCTTTTTAAAACGTCTATTTTAAACGTCAGATTACAAATTCCTCCCATGGCGAAGTCGAAAAACGTCTCAATAAATGAAGACGTTCTGCTAGCGTTCCTGCCCAAAAACAATTATAATACCCTGGGATTCCCGACAGGTGCGTTCAATCAACTCGCAAGGCAATCGCCGATCATCATGGCGACAAACGACAATGCGACCGACCCGGACGACGTCCAATTACCGTCCATCGCAAAACGCTTCAGAATTTTCAAAACCGCCAACATAAGAGACGAAAACGTGAGCGAAGTTATGAGAGAGATTATTGAGGATCTTAAGAAGGCAATTACCGACGATCAACGAGAAGAATGGATAGCGGAGGGAAAGGCAGAAGGAAAGGTGGAAGGGAAGGCGGAAGGGAAGGCGGAAGCGCGCGCACAGATACTCGGCAATCTGCTCGCCATCTATCCTGCGGAGGCTTTACTGAGCGATCCGCACTTCAGGCCGATGAACTTCACGCAAACCGAAATCGACGCCGTCGCCGCGACTGGCAATTAAAACAAATCGGTCGCGGCTCCATATGGAAAACGCGACCGACTTTTTTACCAAAGGCAACGACGCCGCTAGTGGCAACAACACCCGCCCTTGCAACCGCAAGAGTGATTATGCCCGCCGCAATCGGCGCCGCACGGCGTGTCGGCGCTACCCGACGTATGCGCCGACGGCGCGCTCATGCGGCGCGACACGTCGGTCGAGCGACATTCGGGACATTCGGGCTTTTCGGAACTGCGAACGAGCGCTTCGAAATCGGCGCCACACTTCGCGCATTTATACTCATAAATCGGCATATTAACCCAATCCTTTCTAGTAAATAGTACCGACGCGTACCCCGGTTTTCTTCGGAATTACGCGTTATAGCTCGGCAAAGTTCTTCAGAATACGCAACCCAACGTCTTGACTCTTCTCCGGGTGGAACTGCACGCCGAAGACTGCGCCGCGCGCTATGGAGGAGCAAAAGTCGACGTTATCGTAATTCGTCGTCGTCGCGACGAGCGTGGGATCGCTCGGCGCGACATAATACGAGTGGACGAAGTAAACATAGTCGGAAGGCTTTAAATCGCGGTAGATAGGAATGTTCGTCTGATGAAACGTCAGATCGTTCCAACCCATATGCGGCACGACGTACTCCGGAGAGTCCGGAAAACGTTTGACTTCGCCAGGAAAGAGCCCAAGACACTGGGTCCCGCCGTTTTCTTCGCTATATTCGAAGAGCGCTTGAAAGCCGAGACAGATTCCCAAAAAGGGCTTGTCAGACTCTATCGTCTTAACGATCGTGTCGACGAGTCCCGTCGCTTTGAGCTCCGCGATCATATCGGCAATCGCGCCGACGCCCGGCAGAACGATCTTCTCCGCGCGTTCGACCGTCGCGCGCTCGGACGTTATTACCGCCTCGACGCCCAGCCGTTCAAACGCCTTCTGAACGCTCCGCAGATTTCCCATGCCATAATCGATAATTGCGATCATTTCAATCTTTCTGAACGCCAACGCGGCGTATTATTCGAGCGGTTTGAAGACGAAGCCGGTGATCAGCTTGGGATAGAAGTACGTGCTCTTGGCAGGCATGCGTTCGCGAACCATGCTGAGATCCTGAATCTGCTGAACGGTCGCGGGCATAACGAGCGCGGCGAGCGGGAAGCGTTCTTCCGTTCCCTTGAGGTTCGCTTCAACTTCGGCGACGTCGTGGACGTACTTAGGCTTGTCGTGCCCTTTAAGTCCCAAGAGCGTGTCGATTACAAGACTGTGGAGAACGGCGACGCCCAATTCGCGCCATTCGGGATGGTGATCGGCGGCCACTTCCGCCATTTTTTCGCGCCCCTTGTCGGTAAGTTGGATGAGATTCCACTTGCCGTCCTTCGCGGTAAAGAGCGCCATCGTGCCCTGATCGTTCTGCATTTCAATAAGCGCCCACGCCTTCTTGGCAACGTTGACGCCTTCGCCGACCGTCGAGATGCGGAAGTATTCGCCGAGCTTGTCGCGCAAATCCTCTTGAGTAAAGTCGCGAACGTTGCGGAAGAGACGGTGCGTGGGAAGCACAATGAGCCCGGGATCTTCCATCGCTACGCAGACCATGAGCACATGATTCGCAGGATGATCGGACGTCAGAACGCCCTGCTGACGCAACTGCTTGCGATAGTTGCAAGCGGTTTCGTAGCGATGGTGCCCGTCGGCGATAAAGATTGGTTTCGGTCCCATGAGTTCGACGACTTTGGAGATAACCTCTTGATCGTCGACGATCCACATACGGTTAATTACGCCGTTCTTATCGGTCGCTTCAAGGGGCGTCATACCGATAATCGCCGCTTCCAGGATATTCTGAACTTCGTTGTCTGCGTCGGGATAGAGTCCGAAAATCTGGCTGAAATTCGTTTTGCACGTCGTCGTAAGCATGAGGCGATCAGCTTTAGGACCGCTCATCGTCAGTTCATGCGGAAAGACCATGCCCTCGCCGAACGGCGTCGCTTCACAACCGCACATAAAGCCCTTGCGCGTGTATTCTTTTCCCTGTGCGGTAAAAATCTGGTGATACACGTAAAGGGACGGACGCGGTTCTTTAATCAAAACGCCGGAGCTCTTCCAATCCTTGAGTTCGCGCGCGCTACGCGT
>CADCOO010000157.1 GCA_902803085.1 uncultured Planctomycetota bacterium | reverse complement strand
TTCCAGTCCCCTTCCGCGCCGAACCCGTATCCGTCCTTCATAAGACGTTGCGAGGCAAGTCCTGGAAGCTGATTCAATCCGTACAGATCGTCAAAGTTCGTCGTAAACGCCTGCGCGTCCCACTTTGCGAGAACCTCGCGCAACGCAATTTCAATCCGCGCGGCCTCGCGCACTTGCGTCATGCCGGCGCCCGACTTGCAGTCGTCCGCAAACTCATACTCGCGCTCATATTCCGAAACAAGCGCGGAGACGGCGGCGTCGGAAACTTTTGCGACGGCGGCGGCAAGTTCGCCGACCGGACAATACGACACGCGAAAGCCAAACGTCTCTTCCGCAGCGACCTTATCGCCGTCGGTTACCGCGACGTTGTTCATATTGTCGCCGAACCGCAAGACGCGCGTCGTTCCCAATTCCCGCCACGCGACGCACGCGCGCGACCACGCCGAAATGCGATCGTGAACTTCTGGATCGTTCCAATGCCCGACGACGACCTTGCGCGACTTATTCAAGCGAGTCATGATGTGCCCAAACTCGCGATCGCCGTGCGCGCTCTGGTTCAGGTTCATAAAGTCCATGTCGATCTCCGACCATGGAATCTCCGTATTGAATTGCGTATGAAGGTGCAGAATCGGTTTCTGAAGCGCCTTTAAGCCGCGGATCCACATTTTCGCCGGCGAAAAGGTATGCATCCACAAAATAACGCCGACGCACGCGTCCGCGCTATTCGCCGCTTGGAACGTCGACGCAATCTCTTCCGTCGACTTTGCCGTGCCGCAATAGACGATCTTAACCGGGAATCGTCCCGACGCGTTGAGCGCGTCGACGACGACCTGAGAATGCGCGTCAACCTGACGGAGCGCCTCGTCGCCGTAAAGCGTCTGCGCGCCGGTAAGGAAACGAATTTCGTATTCTTTCTGTTGCATATTCTTATCGTTCTTATTCTTAACGTTAATTGGTTATTATAAAGTTCAAAGCGCGACTAGCTCTTCTTCTGACCGTAGTACGCGTTCGGGCCGTGCTTGCGAGAATAATGCTTCTCAATGAGATTCTCGTCGACCGGAAGCGCCGGATTGAGGAGCGCCGTCATAAACGCAGTCTTTGCCGATTCTTCGAGTACCGACGCGTTATACGCCGCGTCCGACGCCGATTTTCCCCAGACAAAAGGACCGTGATTGCGCGCCAAAGCCGCAGGCGTCGCGAGAGGATCCAATCCACGTTCGCGAAACGTCTCCACGATAACGTCCCCCGTCGCGCCTTCGTAATCGCGTTCAATCTCCTCGCGCGTCAAGGCGCGACAGCATGGAATCGAGCGATAGAAGTAATCGGCGCACGTCGTCCCGACGATCGGAATATCGCGTTGCGCCTGCGCCCACGCGACCGCGTGCGAAGAATGCGTGTGCACGACCCCGCCGACCCCAGCAAACGCGCGATAGATCGCTAGGTGCGTCGGCGCGTCCGTCGACGCGCGCAAGTCCCCCTCGACGACCTCGCCCGACGCAAGCGCGAGCACGACCATGTCTTCCGCGCGCATCGTCGCGTAAGGAACGCCGGACGGCTTAATCACGACGAGTCCGCGTTCGCGATCGATTCCGCTCGCGTTGCCCCACGTGTGGAGCACGAGTCCCATCTTAACGAGCGCGAGATTCGCTTCAAAGACTTCCTCTTTGAGTTCTGATAGATTCATAACTTTGAAAAGTTCCGTTAGTAAACTCCTGCCAATTCCGCGCGCGACGCCGCAAGCGCCGCCGCGCGCGAAACGGTTCAAACTCGATCAAATTCGAAGTCGAGCTTCGACTAACCGATAAAGTACGAGTAGATCACAATAATGATCGCGACGAGTCCGACGGACGCCACGACGTCGACCCAGTTCCAGCTCTCGCGCGTCGCCTGCTTCTGCTCGGCGGTCGCCGTGCCGTAGGTTAAGCCTTCAAGCTGTTCCGTCGTCGGCTTCTTCGTCATGAGGCTAACGAGGTACATGAGGAAAACGCAGACTACCGTCAGGTAAATGCACATGAAAGTGTAACTGGTCGTCGCAAACCATTTCAGGAACGATCCTTCCACAAATGGCATAAAGCCGTCGAGAATCTCGCACGCCAAGCGCGCCATGCCGAGCACAAAGCCGACTATCAGCGCCGTGAGGCAGCCGGGCGCGTTCACGCGACGCGAGAAAACGCCGACGAAGAAGACCGCAAAGATTGGCGGCGCCATGTACGACTGCACGCTCTGCAGATAGTTATAAAGCGAGCCCTTCATCATGGAGATCGTTGGAATCCAGACCAAACCGAGTAGAACCATAACGCCCGTCGCGACGCGACCGACCCAAACCATCTTCTTTTCCGACGCGTTCGGATAGACCTTCTTGTAAATATCCATCGTGAAGAGCGTCGAACAAGAGTTAAAGACGGACGCGAGCGAGCTCATAAGCGCCGCGAGCAGCGCGCCGATGACGATCCCCTTGAGACCGACCGGCAGAATCTCCTTAACCATAATCGGAAACGCCTGATTGCCGTCGAAGAGAACTTCGCGACTAATATGACCTTTAACGGCGAGACCATACGCGATCATGCCAGGCACGATAAAGATAAAGACCGGCGTAAGCTTAAGATAAGCGCCGAAGATCGTTCCGCGTCGCGCTTCCTTCTGACTCTTCGCGGCGAGCGTGCGCTGGACGATGTATTGGTCGGTACACCAATACCAGAGTCCGACGATCGGCGCGCCGAAAAGGAGACCGAACCATGGATATTTCGGGTGGGAATTCGGCTTCCAGAGATTGAAGTGATCGACCTGCTCGCGCATCTCGGGCGGCGCGACTTCGTCTATCGATTTGAACTCGCGATTAGCGAAATACTTATCGTAGACTTCTGGTCCGACGACGTCCTTGATCTGATCGACGTCTTCTTGCGTAAGCTCGTCAATTTCGAGAACGTTGTCGTCGCGAATCGTTGCGCGCGCAAGTTGTTCTTTCGTAAGTTCTTCTTCATCGCCTGTCGGCTGATAAATCGGACTCATAACGACGACGTCGCGCGACGCCTCGACCGTCTCTTCATCAGTTGCCGCCTCGGCCTCCTGAGCCAATTCATTCTCAGAGCCTTCTTGCGTTTGTTCTTCTGTCGAAACGTCGGCCACTTCTTGATCTTGCGCCGTTTCAGGAGTATCGTTAGCGACTTCTTCTGTAACTTCAGCCGTTCCTTCAGCGTTTTCCGTTTCCGCGAGCGCTTCGCCGTCCGGCGATTCGGAGGTTTCCTCTTGGACGGGCGCCATCTCTTTTAAGAAGGTTGGCGCCCCTTTATTCTCCTCCTCCGCAGGTAGAATAACCTTAAAGCCAGCCTGGTGATCAACGCCTTGAGCGATTTCCTTGAGCGCCGACCAGCCGCCGACCTGATGCAACCCGATAAAGAGAACGCTCGCCGCGCCAATGAGCAGAACGATCGTCTGTAACAGCTCCGTATACAAAACCGCGCGCAAACCGCCCAGAATCGTATACAAACCGGTAATCAACACCATGCCGACCGCGCCGACCCAGAAGTTGCTGATACCCGGAAAGACGTCGATTGGAAAGAGCGCCTTAAAGACGATTCCACCCGCAAAGAGCGTTACCGAAATCTTCGTAAAGATATACGCGACAAGACTAATCAACGACAGGATCCAGCGCGCGGACGGAGAATAACGCTTCTCCAGGAATTCCGGCGTCGTAAAGATTCCGCTTCTTTCGTAGAACGGTATCATAACCCAGCCGAGCACAAGAAGACACCATGCGTGCAACTCGTAGTGCGCCATCGCCATACCGTCGTTCGCGCCCGTGCCAGCTAAGCCGACAAGGTGCTCCGAACCAATATTCGACGCGAACAACGACGCGCCTATTACAACCCAGCCCGCCTTTTTACCGGCGAGAAAGTAGTCCTTGGAAGAGTCGTTCTTCTGGGAAACGACCCACCATGCCAAACCGAGCAGAATGGCGAAATAAATACCAAGCGTCGCCCAGTCCCAGGTTCCGAGCGAGGCGCCGGAAATCTGCGCGAAAAGCGTCGCGTTTGTTAAGATCGTCATATAACACCTTTTGGATAAACTTATACGTCAACGACTATAATTGCGCGAACGCGCGACGCAATCGGTATCGCGCCGCGCCGTTCGTACGCCATATGCTATTAGCGCGATCGCTTCGAGTCCCTCACGGAGTCGCGGATCGCGATAAGATCCTTCATAACGGAGTAGAGTTCAACGTTCGAATTCTTAACCCCGAACGCGTCGTGCAGCTTCATGTAGTTGCGATAGAGCTTTTCATAAATCGACGCGGAATTGGCGTCGGGGCGGTAGACCTGATCCTTAAACCCAACCGTATTGCGCTGGGCGTCGTAAATATTGGCGAACGCGCCGCCTGCGACCGCACCGAAGAGAGACGCGCCCAGCGCGCACGTCTGCGAACTACGCGCTATCTTAAGCGGACGATTCAGAACGTCGGCGTAAATCTGCATTGTAGCCGGACTCTTTTCCGCAATTCCGCCGCAAACGACGATCTCGTTGACCGCGACGTTGCAACTTTCGAGTCGATCAACTATCGCGCGCGCGCCGTACGCCGTCCCTTCAATCAGCGCTCGGTACGTCTCCGCCGCCGTCGTGCTCAGCGTCGTGCCAATAAGCGCGCCTGTAAGCGCCGTGTCGACTAGCACGCAACGATTTCCATTGTTCCAGTCGAGCGCCAAAAGACCGCTTTCGCCCGGTTCAAGAGTAAGAACGTCCTTTTCGAGATCAAAGAGCGTTCGACCGCCTTCAGTATATTTCGCCGGCGCCAACGAACGTTCGAACCACCTGAAAATATCTCCAACCGCAGACTGTCCCGCCTCGATCCCATACGCGTCCGGCAGAACCGAGCCGGGAACGACTCCACAAACGCCGGGTATCGCGCCAAGTTCCGATTCGAGCGGAAGCGTCGTAATATCGCATGTGCTCGTTCCCATAATCTTAACGAGAGCGCCGGCGCCGACGCCCGCGCCAACTGCGCCCATATGGCAGTCAAACGCGCCGACCGCAACCGGAATACCAGGAACAAGCCCCGTCTTCGCCGCAACCTCCGCAGTAAGGTAGCCCGCTACCTGATCCGCCGTCTTCGTCGTCGGCGCGTAATGCTCGCGGAAAGGAACCAAGCGCGGTTCGAGCGACGCAAGGAACTCTGCGCTAGGCAGTCCGCCGTGCGCCGCGCTCCAGAGAGCTTTATGACCTGCGGGGCATACGCCGCGCGCGAGCGTCATGGGGTCAAGATTACCGGTAATGAAGGCGGGCACAAAGTCGGAAATTTCCACCCAGGAGAAGGCGGCGTCGAAGACTTCCGGATTCTCGCGCAAGCAATGCCAAATCTTCGCCCAGTACCATTCGGAACTATAAATGCCGCCGCAGTTGTCAAGATAACCGTTCTGCATTTCATAGACGCGTTGCGTTATGGCGTCCGCCTCCGCGATCGACGTGTGATCCTTCCAGAGCCACGCGTTCGCAGCGGGGACGTTTTCGTATTTCGCTTGAAACGCGAGCGGGACGCCTTCTCGATCGACCGGAATGGGCGACGAGCCCGTCGTGTCGACGCCAATTCCGGCGACGCGCTCGGGCGCGAACCGTCCAGAGGCGGAGGCAGGAGCGTCGAGCGCCATTTTAACGGCTTCGGCGACGGAGGCATAGAAACATTCGACGTAATCGCGCGGAGACTGTCGCGCGAGGGTCGGTTGCGCGGGATCGAGAATAATCCCCAGGTCGCCGGTCGGATAATTAGCCACGCAACTGGCGAGCTCGGTTCCGTCGGCTAGATCAACGACTAACGCGCGCGCGCTGTTCGTGCCGTAGTCGACGCCAATTGCAAACTTTTTGTCAGTACCAATACCGTTGCTCATCGTCTTATCCTTTCATACCGCTATACGGCGAATCATAGCATGGTAACGCGTTGGAACGACCTTCGCAACGCGCTCGAACTGACGATAGAATATAAATCGGACGCTATCGATAGTCAACATATAATAACGCAAAAAAGATGCGTTTTTGCGAAATCAACAATCCCTGCAAGTGAAAAAGAAACGCGCCCTATGAGGATAGAGCGCGCTTCTTTAACTCTCCTAGAACGCTATGCTAACGACTAACGCCGTTCCGTCTTCTCAGAGGTCGCGCCCTCCTTGAAGGCCGGCAACGCGACGGCGGCGGTCGACTGCGCAAGGTTAAAGATCGTGAACCCGTCGGCGCCGAGCTTGCGCGCTATCGAAGCCTGCATTACGACTTCCTCCGGCGTCATGGCGATTCCGGTCGCTGTCATGCCTATGCCGGGATAAATCGGGCATTTCCCCTTAACGTAGGGCAGCTGGCTCTCGACGAGCTGAGCAAAGTACGCGGGATCGCTCGTATAGTCCATGGGACAAACGAAATCAAGGAGCCCTTCGTCGACCCAGAGCCCCCAATCCTGTCCGATCGACTCTTTCGTACCGGGATAGCGCGGAAAAACGGCGGCGGAAATTTGGATATCGGGTCGTTTGGCGCGAACCGCTTTGTTTACGTCGCGCACGAAGGTCGTAATCTGATCGCAACGCCAGGAATGCCAGGCGTCGTTGAGCGCCTTGTTCGATTTGAGCGAGTTCGGAAAATCGCCGATTTCGATCCCTTTCTCGCGGCACGCTGCGGCAAATCGCTCGCGACAGCCTTGGCAGTAGCAGGTCTGCGAATCAGGAAAGCGAATGTAGTCGAAGTGGATTCCGTCGACGTCGTATTTCGTCGCGACCTCTTCAAGCGCGGCAAGTTCGAGCGCCTGATTCTCGGGATTCGAAGGACACAACCACGGATTCTCTTCCCCGGTAATCGACGTCTGCAATCGCCCCTCTTCGCGCATCTTGTCCAGGAACCATTTCGGGGAGTTCGAGGCGTTAAAGCAAACCATCCAGGCGTGAACCTCGACGCCGTACTTCTTGCCGGCGGCGACCGCCGCCTCAACCTGATCCCCCAACTTCTCGACGAACGGCGCGACAGGTAAAACCTCGCTCTGATAGTAAGCGAGACCGCCCCAGAGCAAGTTCGGGATCACCGCGTTAAAGCCGGCGTCGGACAGTTCTTTCATGGTGCGTTCCCAATTGCCGGGATAGATACCGCATCCGGAATGTTCCCACCAGAAGCGCCCTTCTTTCGAACGCGACGGCTGGCTCGCGAGGAAGTCGTGAACGCGTTTCTCTTTGATTTCGGCAACCGTCGATTGAAAACGTTTGATCTCTAAAAACGCGTCTTCGTCGAGAGCTGCTGTTGAGTCGATCGACATAACGCGAAGCGCGTCGGTCAAGGACCGTCCGGAGTCTTTAAGTTCCTTCTCAATAAAATCGAGCGTTTGAGCGCGCATTTCGACGAGATCCGCGTCGGGCGCAACGCCAACGTTAAAGATCGAGAGCCAGTCGGCGCGCAGGAAGGAACGCGCAAGTTGCGGACGCGCGGCGATCGTAATTGCGCGCAGAAAAGCGCGCTTGTCGTTCATTGAGGAATCGGTAAAGACGTGCGAGCAGTAGACGCCGGAACCGCTCGCGACGAGCGCAGGATATTTCGTCGTTTCGCCGTTCGTTAGGCTCCAGTTGGCGACGACGCGCGCGCGATTGTCTCCCCAAACAAGCGAGCGTTTAACTGAACGATAATTCGGATCTGCTGATACTACCTCGAAATTCCACGACGCCTGACCGATCGTTTCCGGAAGTTCGAACCCGCGCTGGCTCGCGCCGGCGCGCGCTTCGGACGTCAACGTCATACCGGCGACGTCAAGTCCGGCGTCGGAGCAACGAACGAACCCGTCCACATTGACGCCGATCTTCTTGAGCAATTTCGTCGGCGCGTTGTAGAACGTAAAGACGAACCCGCCGCCGTCGACGTACGCGCACAATGCGTCGACCGCCTGCGCGGATATGCCGTTTGCAATTGGGAGAAAAACGGCGGAGTAGCGCTCCAAGAGCTCGGGAGTCGCTTGCGAAGCCTTAACGACGTCGCAAGGCAGTCCGCCGTGATCGACGATTCGTGCAAACGTGCGTCTGAAGGTATCGTTCTCGGCGTTGCCGTTGTCGACGTCGAGAATCGCAAAGGATCGACGCGCGCCCTTAAAACTGCGCAACTTCATTTTCGCGTCGACCGAATCCCCGCGCCAGAAGGAAATGCGAATCGCGTCGACGGCGTCTAGCCCGGCGGGATTCTCCTCTGTAACGAACCCGGTCGCGCTAAAGACGATAGAGACGCGCCCTTTCGCAACGCGTTTGACGTCTCCTGTCGCGTTGTACCAACCGGATTTACTGTGGAAATAGAGCGAAACGTATCCGATCGCCTTAACGTCGTCGACCTCGGCGATCAGTTCGTAGCTGGAAAATTCAGTGCAGTCGACGCGAAACGGTGCGTCGAAACTCGCGCGAGGCGTCTTCGGATCGCTAGCGAAATTGAGGACAAGCGACTCGTTCTGCGCTGTAAATTCGACGAGATCGACGCTCTCAACGCCGTAGAATTCGTCGAAAAACTCGTCGGCAAGGAGCGCGCGGCGCGCTGCCTCTTGACTCGACGCCGAGTGTGTAAAAACGAATTGCAAGGCGCATAAGGTCAGTATGAACAGCGCCAGAATGACGCTACCCCCTCGACGACTGTTGATTGCGGTTGTTGGCATGAGTTGGTTCCTTTTGCACAAGGGACGATTGCGGCGCGCGTAACGGCGCGGCGCACGGGGTGGTTTGCGGTTGCGCCGCCGAATCGAGTTCGTTTGCGCAACCGCCATTATTGTACCAGGTAAAAAGGCCGAATGCAAGAATGTCGAATAATGCTAAACCGCATGAAAACACGAAGGAACAACCGGCGTCGTTAAGTATGCAACTAGGTATTGCGACTTGGTTCTCCTTTACGTACGAAGAGCTTTTACCTCTAATCTACCGGATGAATCTTTACAAAGCTAGATTAGTTAACGAGACGAAACGCTAGAGAAAAACATACGAAGTTGTCGTCCGATGATAAATCGCCGCCTGTCCCCCTTACTTCCAAGGATTCGGCAGAATCCCCTTTTCAAAGAGCGCTCTGATCTCAGCTGAATTTTTTGCTTCCGACTCCGCCAATTTCTCGAGCGCCGTCGGCTCCATCGCGTTCAATCTCTTGATAAACGTCCTTTCTGCGTCAAGCAGCTTAGACGGTCCGTACTTATTAAACTCGATACCAAATATCCGCTCGAGAATATCGCTCGCGCCATGTTCTACGTACGCCGTTTTGAAAACGTTCATTCGCGTCTTATCGAGATTATCGAGCGCCTTTTGCGCGACGGCGCGATCGTTGCTCTTTTTCGCGTTCGCTAGAGCTTGGAGATATTGCGACGTCGACCCGCGAACGTTCCCGCGCACCCATATAACCTTCAGGAGATCGGCGCTCGTATAGAAGTAGCGTTTCGGCGTCATTTTATGCTTTACAAGTTCTTTAAGGAACTTCTCCTTGGAGATTCCGTCCCCCGTCATGAACGCCGCTATATAGTCGATTCGTAGCGCTTGCGTACCGCTAACGACCGTTAAGACGGACTGAACGTCGATTGCGGGACTACTCGTAAAACTAGCGTTTTCCGCGCTCGAACTTGCAGGCTTTGAGGACGTCGACGGTTCGGCGCCAGTCGCGCGTCGAACTGCGTCGACTATTCGATCGCTACGATCGGAACGCTGTTCGGACCTCGCGTCTCGATCCGAGTTAGAGGGAAACGGTGTCTGCGTCGGGGCGGGAACAATAGGCGACGGGACGGCGACGACTTCATACAGCCGTCGATTCTCGCGCGCCCAGCGTTCGGCGTAACTTCCGCTATGAACGAGAAGCTTCGCCGGGCATTTTTCAAACGCCTTGTCGGCAATTAGGCGAACGGTCGATGGAACGACTAAGCTTGCTAGCGAGGAACAGTTGGCAAAGGCGGCGTCGCCAATCGTCTGCAAGCCTTCCGGAAGCGATATATTCTGCAAAAAAGAACAGTCGAAAAACGCCCTATCGGCGATCGTTTTAACGCCTTGCGGAACGACGTAGAGCGATTGAGAATAGATATGACCAACGCTGGGAACATGGAGAAGAGTCTCTTTCCGCTTATCGAAAAGCGCGCCGAATTCTGAGGAATAGACGGCGTTCTCTGGATCGACGTCAACGACGCAATTCTTCTCAAAGGCGTCAGCGCCTATAGAGCGCACGCTTGAGGGTATAACTAGCTTCCTCAACGAAGCGCACCCGAGAAACGCCATGCTTCCAATTCGGGCGACGCTATTGGCAAGAAAGACGCTCGACAGCGCGGCGCACCTGAAGAACGCGCCGATCCCGATTGTCGTCACGCCCTTGGAAATAACGACGCTCGTAAGAGAAGCGCTCTCCTGAAATGCGTAGTCGCCGATCTTCTCGACTCCTTCAGGAATCATTGCGTTGGTCAGACCAGAACCGCAAAAGGCGTTAGCGCCAATTCTCTCTACGCTATTGGGAATAACGACTTCTTTAAGCGCCGAATTCCCAACAAACGCATGATCGCCAATTTCAACGACAAACCTATCGTTGATCTTGATAGGAATCTCAACCTTCCCGTCCTTAGGTAGGGACGCGTTGTTAAATCCAGTAATCACCATCCCATAGCCGACCTCCTCGTACAAGAACGCCAATTTGAGTTCATACGGTCGATTATGCGCCTTCGCCCAACTTTCTGCGTAACTGCCCGCATAGACCTCTATCGTTGCGGGAAGCCTGTCGAACGCCGATTCGTCAATATCATTAAGTCCTCTCGGTAGGCTAATTCTCGTCAGCGAAAGACAGGACGAAAACGCGTTAGCGCCAATCTTTTTAACGCTCTCGGGGATGATTACGCGTCTCAGCGCAGCGCAGAACGCAAACGCGCCCGACTCAATCGTTTCGACTCCATTGGAAATCTCAACGCTTGTTATGGAGTCGCATTCTACGAAAGCGTAACTGCCAATTCCAACGACGCGTCGTCCGTTAATCTTCGCCGGTACGACGATCTTGCCGTCGACCGGCAGGTTCGTTCTATCGACGCTGGTAAGAACGACGCCGACGCTGGCGTCCTCGAAACAATACCAGCTCTTCGTTATGTAATCCCTGCCCTTTTTGCGCGCCCAGTCTTCGGCGTAACTTCCCTCAAAGACGACGAGTTTCGCGGGACAATTTTCAAAAGCGTCTTCCATAATACTCCGCACGCACTTCGAAAGCGCTAGACTCGTAAGCGCGCGGCAATCGGCAAACGCGCGCGCGCCAATCGAGACGACGCTATGCGGCAGAGTTATATTCGTTAGCGAGCGACATCCTTTAAAGGCTCCGTTCCCAATAACCTCAGCGTCGTTCGGAAGCAGAACGTTCGTCAGCGCTTCGCAGTCGTAAAAAACTCCGTTCAAGATCGTTTTAATCCCTTCAGGCACAACGACGCCGGTCAACGAACGACACCCCCAAAACGCGCCGTTACTAATAGATTTGACGCTGTTAGGAATAACGACGTTCGACAAATTAACGCAATTATGAAACGCATGAGC
>CADCOO010000156.1 GCA_902803085.1 uncultured Planctomycetota bacterium | reverse complement strand
CAGCGCGCGTTCGGCGGATTGAACGGTCGGCGCGCTTGTCTCTGTCGACGCGCCGTCGTTTTCGTTCGTTTGCGAGCGCGCGTCGGGACGACGGAAATCGTCGGGGGTAGGGAACCGCCCTTCTTCTTCGACGAATTTGTCGCAGGGTGGCGCGGCGAAGACGTCTTCGGTCGGTTTTGCAATCGGATCAGACGCCGCTACGACGGTAGGCGCCGGATCGGAGTTTGTCTCGGGGATTCGCGATTCTTCGACGTAAATAGTAAAGTTCTGCAGGTCTTCGCGGCAACTCTTGATAATGGATCTGAGACGGCGAAAAAGGAGGGTCGGAGTTAGGTCGAGCTCGGCGTAGATTCCTTTCTTTTTATCGAGCGCCTCCGGTTTGCGCATCGTCCGAACGTACTCTTTTTCGGACGCGAGAATAAATCCCCCCGTTTCCGATAGCTGATCGACGTGCGCGATTAGGAAGCGATTGCAGGTCCCGTTTCGGTAGAATGCGGATAGAAAGCGCCAATAGAGAGCATGCCAGTCTTCGACGGGGATCATGGCGTCGCGTCCGCGCTGTTGGACGCCGACAAGCTTGAGATCGTCGATATTGCCGACGTGAGCCCACGGAAGCGCGCGAATACCGCGTTCGGCGGCCTCGCTTTTTTCGCCTTCAGAAGACTTGCCGGTGAACTTCCACATATCGCGCGCTTTCGTTCGCGCCCGGGACGACGCGAGAGGTTTTGGGGTCTTGAGTTCCTTGCTTCTTAACGCGCCAGTAGCGTTCCCGTCGCTAATCGCGCCTTCCGTCGACTAATTATAATTTTTTAGTATTATAATTCGCCTCGTCTATTATAATTAGGATTAGCCATGAGGACAAGAGAAAAATTGGATTAATTGACAAGATTGTCGGTTTTTTAACAGCGACGAAGAGATTGGCTGGAAGAGTTGCGAGACGCGCCGCAGATTCCGAGGAACGTCGCCTCAGAGCGTCGTGAAAAATCGCTTCAGTAAAAAAGGCGGGCTTCCCGCAAATTGCGAAAAGCCCGCGCGAGCTGTGAGCGGCGATCTCGGGAAACTATCGCGCAATAATCCTTGCGCTCCCGATAATCCCCGAAGGAAGAAGCTGTTCGTCTCCCGGCGTCCACATCGGATTCGACGTGCGCGTGAAGCGTTCCTCGTCGGGCGTCGACGCGTCGCCAATGAGGCGATTGCACCATAGATTGGCGACGGTTATCTTAATGCGATTCCCAGTCGGCTTGAGCGCGTCGCGCGGTATTTCAATCCGCCATGGCGCGATCCAGAGGGTTCCGAGGTCCCGCCCGTTGAGCTCGACCTTCGCCATGACCTGAACGTCTTCGAATTCGAGGGCAAAGACGCGATTTTCCGGGGCGTCGCCGAAATCTTTCGGCATATCGAAGGTTTTCTCATAGACGGCAAGTCCGGAATAGTACTTTACGTACTCGTCCTGCGATTTCGACCAGTCCTCGAGCGCGTCGAGTTGAATCTGCTTCGGCTTGCCGCGCTCGAATTCGCGGTTCGCGGCGGCGTTTTGATCAAAGGAGACTTGCCAGTCGCGCGAGAGGTCGAGGCATTCGCTAAAGGAAGCGTTCTGCCGCGCGATCTCCGACGCCTTCGGCAGCGCGTCGTTCTTGGCGCCGTCGTCGAAGAAGACGAACCAGCTCTGCGACGCCTCGAACGGGAGCGTTATGGTCGTGATTTCGCCGTCGTCTTGCGCGGCGTCGACGACGTAACGCTTGCATGTCATGGGATCCCACAGTTGCGCGCTCTTGCCCGAGACGCGGAATTCGCAACGCTCCATAATCGGCTTGTCGAGACGATTCGCGACGAAATAGAAGTCGACGTCCCCCTCGATCTTATGGAGCCAGCGAACCGAGCCGGTCTCCGACGCAAAATCGGGCTTGACCCCGAGGCGTTCGAGTTCCGCGAGAACGTATTGCGCGGTCGGATAAGTCGTATTGAGATCGAATCGCGTTTCGAGTTTTATATTCCAAGGTCCGCAGTCGAAGGCGCCGATCTCGAACGAGGTCGTCGCCTGCTCGGCTGGCGCGTCCGGAACGTTCGCACGCCAAGTCGCGTCGGTCGCGATCGTTTGACCGTCGATTCTCAACGCGGCGACGAGACCCGCGGGATTGGGCGTATCCCCCTCGTTGACGACTTCCACGACGATTTCGTTTTCGCCCGGAACGAGCGCTTCGGCGATCGACGCGACGTCCGGCGAGTGGAAGTTGTTGCCCGTCGCGACGAGCGCGCCGTTAAGGTAGGCGCGATAGACGTTGTCGGCCGCGGCGACGAAGGTCGCGTCGCTCGTAAGACGCTGGAATTCGTCTTTCGATAAGTTCTTCGGTAGTTCGAACCGTTTGGTAAAGAGGCGCTTAACGCCCGGCTTGGCGCCGCTCCAATCGTCCAGCGACCATATCCATTTTGCGGCGCGCAACGGGTCGAGCGAGTCGTCGGTCTTCACAAAGGGGTAGGGAACGACGGTCGGCGCGTTGGGATCGTCCCAGACGTCGTCGACGATAGCGCGCAGTTTAGCGTCGCCTTCGCCCGCTTCCATGAGGGACGGCGAACGAATCGGTTTGTCGCCGATCACTTTCGCGCCGGCCTTAACGAGCTCGCGCAGTTTTTCCGCGAGTTCGATCGTCATTTCCTTCGATCGCGGCAGTACGAGCAGGGAATATTGCGCGCCGCTAGGAAAGACAATTTTGCCGTTCTCAACGCGCGCGTCGTCGATCACGCTTTGCGGACAGACGCCGTCGAAGTTATAGAGCGCCTTGTCTTTAAATTCGCCGGGTAGGAACATCGAAGTCGGCGGCTCGTAGACGGAGGGCGCTTGCTCTTGATCGAGATAGAGGACGTCGGTCGACGTGCGCCCGCGCTGCAGAACCGCTTGAACGCGCGCGAGATAGTCGCAGTATTCTTCGACGAGAGGGAACCACGTTTGCGTTCGGTCGAAGTGCGTTCCGTGCGGTCCGAGCGACAAGCCCGGCGCGTCGTCGTTCGGTTGCGAACACATTCGGTGGAAATAGAACCGGTTCACGCCCGCGCAGAACGCCCAGTCGCCTTGTCTCTTCGAAACGCCGGGATGCTGACGCCATTTATCCATATACGTCGTAAAGGATTCCGACGCGACGATCGGCTTGCCGGTCACGCGCGCGCTGGAGACCGCCTCGAAGACGCTGAAGCTCGCGTCGAAGCCGTAGCCCTTCGCCCAGAATTCGCACATAGGAATGTCGGCGGCGCGGAAGAGGTAGAGATCGCCCGCCGGATTGAGGTCGTAGACTTCCGTCGAGAATTTTAGACCTTGTTCCGCCGCCAACTCCTTCATTCTCATAACGTTATTCTCGTAAACGAGCTCTTGCGCGACGCGGCGTAGATCCCACAGGAAACGTTCGGTCGCCTCGACGCTTTCGACGGGCACGCCGAAAATAGCGGGCGTCCACGTTATGGGATCGTATCCTCGTTTGGCAATGAAGAGTTCGCGGAAATGCTCCGACCAGTTCTGCGAGGACATTTCCCAGCTGTCGTGATGGAGCGTGGAGAATTTTGCGACTTCCAGCAATTTCGCGTCGAACGCTTCGAAATGCCGTTCGATACCGGAGCGCTCGAACTTATCCGATTCCAGCCCGAGTCCGGCGTCGGGCGCGGGTCGCGTCGTCTGCCCGGTGAGCCGTCGGCCAAGTCGTAGAATCGTCCAATCTCCTTCCGGCGCGTTCCATACGAATCGTCCGTTTTCGTCCATCTTATCGGAAAGAACGAGGATCGAGTCGTGCGGCACGACCGCGTCTTGGAGCGCGTCGACCGTCGCTTTATCGTTGGTACATGGAATGAGATACGGCTTAACGTAAGGCTGCGAGGAGTAGGGGGGACGATAGAAGAGCGCTTTCTCTTCCCAGTCGGGGAGTTTTGCGTCGCTTTTCGGGGTCGGATAGGCGACGACGGCGACGTCGCGATAGAACGTTAGCCAGTCGTTTTCACACGGTCCTAGCGAGGCGCGACCGAAGTAAGGATCGCGCGGGGTAGGGACCGGCAGAACGACGTCGACGGGTCCTCCGTGCACGCGCGTTTCCGACGCGCGAATGTGCTGCATCGAATGTTCCGGATCGATCCATGGTCCGCCCGCGCCGCACCAGCCCGGTCCGACGCTCGTCGTGAGTTCGATCCCTAGCTTCTGCGCGTATTTCGATGCGTCGCGCCAGCAGTCGAGCCACTCAGGCGTCATGTAGTCGACGGATCCCTTGGGACCGCCCTGATTCGCTTCCATCGAGATAGCGCGTTTAAGGCCCGCGCGCGCCATAGCGTCTAAGTCGGCGCGCATTCCGTACTTCGATAGGTTGGCGTCGAGAAAGAACCAGTAGACTCCAGGTCGCGCTTCATCGCTCGGATGGAGGAACGCGTCGTAAATCGCATCGATTTGCGGCGAGTCGGAATCTTGCGCGCCGCCGAGAGCGCACGCTACGGTTAAAGCGGCGCAAATAAAGAATCGTTCTAGTTTTAACCAAAGCATAAGCGTCTCCATGGATTAGGGGGAATGGTCAGGGTTATTCAAAGAGCTTGGCGAGGAAGTTGCGAAACTTATCGCCGAAGGTTCGTCGTGGATTAATAATCTGCTGCGGCGGTATGTAATCTTCTTCTTCCTCTTCCTCTTCCTCTTCTTCTTCTTCGTCGTCTTCGTCGTTTTCTTCTTCGTCCGTCCCATTATCGTCGGCAATATCGTTTTCCTCGTCGTCCGGCTTGACGTCGTCTTCTTCGACGACTTCGTTTGCGTCGGACGGTTCGATTGTTTGCTCGACTTGGGAGTCAGACTCGGCGTTCAGAGTCGTAGCGTTCGTTTCCTCTTCCGCTTGCAGCGTTTGCGCCTCTTCCGAATCGTCCGCAGGCTCCGCTTGACGACGGGGTTGATCGACGCCAACGCGCCTTTGCGTAATCGCGCGATTCTGTGCGGCGATTTCCACCTGAGGCGTCGCGCTCTCGGCGAGATTGCGCTCGCCGCCGGGGTCGTCGGCGGTATCGCGCGCCGTCTCGGGCTCGTCGAGGTCGAAAGCGAGGGTCGGCATGGCGAAGGAATATTGGGACGCGCTCGAATCCTCGATCGCGCCGTTTCCTTCGGATAGTTGGCTTTGCGCGCGCTCATGCCGCTCTTTGTCTTCATGACGCTTGGGCTTGCTGTGCGAACGCGTGTCGGGCGCGACGAGCGGTTCCGACAATATGGTAAATGAATTGCGAGATTGCATGATTAAAACAGGATCCTCCTGCGTTTCAACGTCTTGATCTTGTAACGACTCGTCCTCCGCCGACTCGTCGTTCGATATCCGCTCTTGGTCAACGATTCGCTCGTCGATAATAGCGGCGTTAGGTTCCTTAGACTCATCGTCAATTATCGAAGCGTTCCAATTGGCGTTGAACCCGAAATTTTCGTCGCTCTGTTGCGGTTCGTCGTCGAGGAAAGTGGGCGCGAAATCGTTCGGGTTAAATGCGAATGGACGATCCGCGCTCGATTCCTCTTCGTTCTCGTCTTCCGGCTCTTCTTCTTCGAGGTCGTCGCTTATTTCCGAATGGAGATTTTCGCCGTCGCTTATTTCCGAATGGACCTGCTCGTCGTCCTCTTCGT
>CADCOO010000155.1 GCA_902803085.1 uncultured Planctomycetota bacterium | reverse complement strand
TTGTTGAGTTTGTATAGTTGCTGTTACATATGTATTTTAACTATATTAAACGTTTAATCTTTTTTATATTCTATCGTTTATCACCCTTGATTATTTGGAAGCCGTTAAACTTTTTGTTAAACGTCGATACTGTCTGTTTTGACAGTCTTTTGTTATTAGCGCATCTTTTGCGAATTTTCTCGTTGTGTAATTTCGTATTACAAAGACCTATTTTCAGGAAGCGAGCAATTCATTATAATCCGTCGATCTATGTTTTGGATCCTGACGTAGCGTAACGCGCGCGAAATCCTTGGCGTGGATGATCGCGTCGAACCTATAACGAACAGCGCGAGCGAGCAGTTACCAGAACGTCGATCTTGAAACGTCGTAATCGCGCCCTCGAGGACGACGCCTTCCCACTCAGAATGCAACGCGGCCCGATCGGGTAGGCGAGATAATACTTACCAGTAGGATATGTCAATGAGTGAATTTCCCGAAAAACAACAGCCCAATCCCGCTAAAGACGAGACTCGTGCGTCGCAGTCGTCGTCAGGAACGTCTTCGAATCGATCTCGCGGAGGTTCTTCGCACAGTCGCGGGTCGGTACGTATAGACCGACAAACAGAGAACGCTTTACGACGAACGGCAAGCGTACCTGCTGGCGGCGCGCCAGTCCGAAATCGCGAACTGAATTTCTTCGACGTTGTCAGCATTCTCGAGCGCCAAATCTGGATAGTCATCTTCGCGGCTGTGGTTGGTACGGCGGGCGCTGGCTATCTCTTTACCTCTCAAGATAAAGAATATGCAGCTTCTTCGAACGTGTACGTTCCAGCGACCAACTCAGTTGCCGTCTTGCGCGGCATTGATAATAGCATGGGGTCGGAAAAGAACAATCTTCGAGGCGATAAAATTGAGACGCACGCCTTGATTTTCGTTTCTCATCCTATTCTGTCTGCAAGTTGGCGAGCGATCATAGAGGATCCCGAAAAATGCAATATGCTATACACCAAGTCGCTAACGGAGGCGGAGAGTAACGAGGATACGGCGCGCGCTATTCAGGCTTTGAAAGCCATGCTTACCGTGCAAGTAGGCGGCGAGCAGCGCGATTTCAAGGACGCCAATACGATATCGATAACGTGCGTGTCAAAGGACGCCGCTGAAGCCGCTATGATCGTCAACACGATCGTTGAGCAATACCAAAAGTACTTCACGGAAAAGTATAATCGTAGCAACAACGACGTTCGTAAGGCGATCTTGGATTCTAAGACGGATATCGAGGAAGAGATTGAAGCCAGGAAAAAAGACCTTTTTGAATTCATTAAGAATTCTCCGATAACGTTCATTGGTAGCGAAGAGAACAATCCTCTTCTAACGTCTCTGACTAAAATGAGCGAGAATATGGTCGATATCGATTTCCACATCATGAAACTCGAGAACAGGCTAGAGTCGTTAGAGGCTTCGAAAGGCGGCAGAAATGCCGAAGATATCGAGGAAGCGGAATTAATCGCGCTCATGAGCGGCGGCGACGACGACGGAATCCTTGAGCAATTAATCGTTACGGCGCGCGGTAGTCAGGACGGAGAATCGAAGTCGTTGATGAACAGGATTTCGTATATGGAAGGTTCTCTGATGAACCGAATTCAGAGCACGAGGAGCCAATTGCTCGAAACGCGCGAAAAGTATCATTTGGGCGAAGACAATCCGACCGTTGCGGCGCTCAAAAAAGAACTCGAAGCGCTCGAAAACGAATACAAGCAACTTTCTGAAGAAGCGAATAATGAACTTGGCAAGATAGGAATTATTAGCTATCAGGATCTTTTTAAGTCCTATGTGTCCGCAATTAAGCGTCGCGTTCAAGAGCTAAAGGACGAGAAGATTAAGATTACCACCTACGTGGAAGAGAAGGACGACGACGTTCGAAGTATAACGGAGTATCGTGAAACGATCGATTCGAAACGAGTGTCAATTGAAACGCTCAAATCGATGCAGGATCACCACGAACAGTCTCTAAAGCAATTAGCTCTTATGAGCGACGTTAATAGCTATCAGATCGAGATTCTCTCGCCGGCGGAACCGAATTACACGCCGGTCTATCCTAGCTTGTTTAAGTTTATTTTCGTCGGTTTTGTCCTCGGTTTGGTCGGCGGTATCGCGATAGCGTACCTCGTCGACATTAACGACGCGACGTTCCACTCCCCGAACGAAGTCGTTCGCTTCTTGCATATGCCGATTCTTATCCAGCTTCCGTCCTTCTCGTCTGTCCTTAAGGACGTAACTAAGAAGCGAATTAACGAAGCAATTAAGAATTTCGAGCCGCTGCCGTCTTTGATTACGGTTAAGCAGCCGACCTTGCCGTTGAACGAACTCTTCAGTCAGGTGCGAACGCGTATCTTTAACCAGCGAAAAGGATCGGGGTGCGTCGTCGTTATGGGCACGAGTCCTCACCCTGGCGACGGTAAGTCTATGTTCATTTCGAACCTGGCGGTTAAGGTGGCCGAATCTGGCAAACGCGTCCTGTTGATCGACTGCGATATGCGAAAACCGGATATTCATAAATGGTTCGGATTGCACAATAAAACGGGCGTGTCGAACGTTCTTGTCGGCGACGCCGATATCGAACAGGCGATCCAGGATTCTGGGGTCGAGAATCTTTCGATCATGACGGCTGGAACGAAACGCAAAGCGCCGGGCGAGTTGATTGCCGGTCAGGAATTCGAGCAGCTATTCGTCGAACTCCGCGAGGCGTACGACGTTGTTTTAGTCGACACGCCGCCCGTTCTCTACGTCAACGACGGCGCGACGATCGCGCCTCATATGGACGGCGTTCTTTACGTATTCCGTATCCGTCGCCGCGGTCGTCCGGACGTTATCAGCGGCGTGAAATCCCTTGTCGACGTTGGCGCGAACTTCTTGGGTTGCGTTGTGAACTGTCACGAAAAGCATCCTTACTATAACGAACAGGCGACCAGCGACGAGTCGGCGTCAGACTACGGCGCCGGTTACGGCTATGGCTACGGCTACGGCGGAGGCTATGGCGGCGGTTACGGTAGCGGTTACGGTAGCGGCTATGGTTATGGCTATGGCGGCGGATATGGCGCCGGCTATGGTTATGGTTACGGCAGCGGTTATGGCGCCGGCTACGGTTATGGCAGCGGTTACGGCGCCGGCTACGGCACGGGCTATGGTTACGGTAGCGGTTACGGCGGCGGCTACGGTTACGGCTACGGCAATAACTACGGCGAAGGTTACGGCGATTCAGACGACGATTCCGACAAGCAAGAGAGAAAGAAGAAGTAGCGTTTAAAGGGTATTCCTTCCCGTAATTTTCTCAACGAGAGTCCCCGTGCGACTGACGACGCGGGGGCTCTTTTGTTTTTCGCATAGTTTCCTCCATGCAAACGTCCGCGCGTAACCCCCCTTGCTTTTTAGAGCGAATCCCCTTATACTAGACAGGACAGCGGACCGTAGCGCGTGGCGCGGTTGCGCGGATAGGTATGAGAACACGTAGGGAGACACACTATGTCGACAGACGAAATTTTATTCGACGTTGAAGATCGTATGGAAAAGGCGGTCTCGCACCTTCGCAAGGGGCTTTCCGGCGTTCGTACGGGTCGTGCGAATCCTGGGTTGGTCGAGGGCGTTAAGGTAATCGCGTACGGTTGCGAGACTCCCTTGAAGCAACTCGCGACGATCGCATGTCCCGAACCGCAACAGATTCTTATCCGTCCTTTTGACGCGAGCACCTTGAAGGATATCGAAAAGGGGATAATGAATTCCGACCTGGGTTACGCGCCGAATAACGACGGCAAAGTGATTCGTTTGAATATTCCTCCTCTTTCGACGGAGGTACGCCGCAAGATGGCGACGATGATACGCGATCTCTGCGAAGAGTGCAAAATTGCGATTCGCAACGTTCGCCGAGACGGCAATAAGGCCGTTGACGCGGAAGAGAAGGCGAAGACGATTTCTGAAGACGAGCGCGATTCCACCAAGGAAGCGATCCAGGATCTTACGAAAAAATACGAGGACATGGCGACCGACCTTGCGAAGAATCGTGAGAAGGACGTAATGGACGAGTAGTCGTCGTTCGACGGCTTATCGAGATAACTGAAGCGGAACGAGTCGCGCTATTTCTTTATGGCGCGACCTATCTTTGTCGTTATATTTTCTCATTGCATAATAGTCGAAAATCTGTTACAATGGTCTGGACGGTCTGCAATCTCCGTGATCGAGGCCGTCCAGCGTAATTTTGCGCCGCAATATAGAGCAACAAAGCCTTGCAATAGGCGGTCGGATTAGACTTCGCGGCGCGTTTAGTAGTAGTTGATCGCCGGATCAGCGATCGAATTTGCGTAGCGCTGAAACGACGGACGAACGCTCAGCGTAGCGTTTTCCTCCTTGAAAGAGCCTTTTGCGCGCACAAACGCGCAAATAAGGCGCGAGCTCCTCCAGTCCGAGATTAAGCTCGGATTCAACTTTTCGGCGGTAATGCGCGTCGCACGACAATAATAAGCGAAAAGCGTAGGTTACCGTTCGAACGGCAATATTCGTCGTCGACTCTTCGACGATCGTAGGGGCGAGTTCGATAGCTCAAGGGTAGTGGAAAACGTCAATCAACGGTAATAGCGACGCGCGTGCGTCGAAAGAGAATCGTTTTATTCTGGGCCGCATCCGTGGAACCTACGCAATTCGTTGCGCGATTGGGCGCGTAATAAAAGGCGTTTCGTAGTGGGAACAGGCATAACACATAGTTTGTCGTTAGCGTTAGCTTTTATCATGGCGGCGCTGGCGTCAGGCGTCGTCGTTTTTTTGATAATGCGACGTCTGGAGCGTAATAGGGAGCGCGCGGACGAAGACGCGGCGCAGAACGTGCTTGCGCGCGCGCGTTCAGAAGCGGAAGAGATCGTGCGACGTTCGCAGCAGGAATCTGAGAACGCGCGTCGCGAAATGGAGATCGAGCTCAAAGAAAAATCAATGAAAGAAAAGGAGGCGTTTGAGGAGGAGAAACGCACGACCTATAAAGAAATGCTCGATAAAGAGCGCGCGCTCGATAAAAGACGCGACGCGATGGATCTCCAGGCGGACGAACTGCGCAAGCAGAAGCACTCGTTAGAAAATAAACAGCGTGAATTAACGCAACGACTCGATCGCCAAAGCGAATTGAATAAGGCGTTGGAGGAGAAGGTCGCGGAACAGGAGCGCGCGTTATATCGAACGTTGGGACTCTCGAAAGAGGAAGCGAAGGCTCTCCTCATGAAGAAGCTCGACGCAGAACTTGTCGAGGAGACGGGCGCGTTGGTTTTGAAGCATGAAGCGCGCGCGAAGGAACGTTGTGAAGAGACGGCGCGCAATATTCTTCTCTTGGCGTTGCAACGGTATTCCTCCACGCATACCGCCGAGGCGACGACCGGCGTCGTCGATATTGAAAACGACGAAATTAAAGGGCGAGTTATCGGTCGCGAGGGACGCAATATTCGCGCGTTTGAAAAGGTAACGGGAGTCGACGTCATTATTGACGACACGCCCGGCGTCATTATTCTGAGCGCGTTCGATCCGATGCGACGCGAAATTGCGCGCAAGACGTTGCAGCGACTGATTGAAGACGGACGCATTCATCCGAGTCGAATTGAAGAAGTCTTTCGTCAAACGAGCGCCGACATGCAGGCGTACGTCATGCGCGTCGGCGCGGACGCGTGTCGCGAAACGGACGTGCACGGTCTCCACGATCGTATAATTTCCCAGCTCGGCCGTCTTCAATTTCGCACGAGCTACAGCCAGAACGTGCTGAGCCATTCGATTGACGTTGC
>CADCOO010000154.1 GCA_902803085.1 uncultured Planctomycetota bacterium | reverse complement strand
TCTCGAATCTCTCGCGACGCTCTTCCGGCGGCAATACTTTTATGCGCGTCGAGTACAGTACCAAAAGTGAATTCACTCGTTTTTGAGACTGCGACGACAATTTACTCGGCAAACCTTTCAGCGGTTGAAACTCCGTCTCTTCGAATCCGTCGAGGTCGCGAACGCTGTGCCGCGTCATGGTATTGTACAGGATCTTCAGGAACGGATTCTCCGGCAGTCGACCCTCGAGACGCATGCGCGTCATATTGAGGAACACGGGGCGAAAACCGAGCGCGTATTCTCCAAGTACGGGCGGCAGCGGGAACGCGTCGCCCCAACTGATCGGTTCCAAATCGGGATTCGCGCCCGTATAGACGATCACCGGGATCGGTTGCGGTATCCTTTTCCCTGCGCTTCCGTTACGCGCCGCTTTTAGGCATTGATTGGCGAGATAAGTGAGCGCTTGCGCAATCGCTATGCAAAGATCCTTCCGCGAACCCTGTTTTTTGTGTTCCAGAATTATGAGTAATTCCGCCCAGCCCGGCGCGTTAAGGAACGGTATCGAATAGGCGACGTCTGTAAAGCGCTTTCTTATCTCGTCGTCGTAGTATTCGCCCTTGTCGATCTTGAGCTCGTTAAGGTTCAGGAGATCCGCCAACCATGGAAGGTACTCCTGAATCCACTCGATCGCCAGATCCTTCTCGGTCATGAATTCCTTAAAAATGGAATCGTCCGTCGGAACAAACTTCTTCGACTTGGCCGGCGACCGCTCGGCGGCGTTCTTCTTCACGCCCAACGTCCCGCCTCGACGCGACGGCTTATCGTTTCCAGCTTCCGACTCTTGCTTCTTCGTCATGCTTCGTCCTCGACGTCCTTATCGCACGCTACGGGCGCGCGGTTTTGCTGTCTCGTCTGTATTATACCCCGGCGCGCTGAAAAAACAAACCTTTTGAGAACGCGCGCCTAAGAAAAAACGCTTTTCTTGTCCAAAAGCGTCGCGCGCTATCGAGCAATGTAATAATCAAGGAGGGTCGTTTCAATTTTGCACAGCGTTCGATCGCCTTGCGGGCTTGATTCGACGCTTATCTCGCGCGAGAAGCCGCCGGGCACGTTGGGAGAGAGCGCCCGACTCGTATTGAAATTGCGACGATTGAAATTCGAGGACTGCAACGCGGTATAGTTCACTGCGCCGATTGCTCCTAGGAGCGCGTTCGCCGCCGTCTGCTGAACGACGTAGAGTTCGTAGGCGGGTCCCTCCTGGTTTGCGCCGGGCTCGATCGGCTCGCGGGTCGTCTTCTTCTGGAGAACGTAGGGCGCAAAGACGGACGAATACCAGACGACGGTCGTTTCGCGCTGTTTATCGACGACTCGCGTAACGCGCCGCGTTTGGCAGGGAATGGCGCGACGACCGATAATGAGCTTCTCGGGCGCGGTTTCTTCGACGGTCGCGGACTCGTCGCTCGGCACGTCCCAGAAGTCGAAACGGCGCGTTTCCGTTCGTTTCGAATAGTCGACGCCCCCGACTTTAAAGACGGTTTCGTAACGCAAGCTATACTGCTTCTCCGCGTAGTCGACGTTGACGAGCTCAACGCGCGTTTCCGTTACGCTCTGGGTCGACTTGCCGTTCTCGTACGACCAGGTCGTCGTGCGCAGTCGCGCCCAACTGCCGACTGGAAACCTCGCCCAGTTGGAATAAATCGCCGCCTGATCGCCTCGCTCGACGTCGCTCGGCGCCGCCGTCGGAAAAGACTCCGGCGTCGTAGGAGTCTCCACGTTCCAGTCGAAAGACGCCGAGAAACCGCCCAAAGCAAAGAAAGGCGGGGTCGCAAACGTCGCGCTCCGCGAGCCGACAAGACCGCCCGACTGCTGCGATACGCGCGGCGCGACCTCGACCGAGAAAAAAGGGCGTTGGTTCATGCGACGGACGCCAGCCGCGCGATCGGCCGTAGACTCCGGAATCGTCGATTCCGCAGGCGCGGGCGCGCGCGTCGACTCCTGCGCGACTAGCGGCGCTAGCGCGCATAACAGACCGACGCCAAATAAAACCAACTGCAATCGCATTCTTCTCAACTTCCCGCTAACGTGGAACAACCAAGCGCGCTCGCAAACAACGCGAACGCGCATACGCTACGACGCAATATAGACATTCGGCCAGAAAATGTAAAGAGCGATTTAGAAAACTTCGACCGCTACCCCTCGGCGCCCTCGGAAGGCGCGGGCGCGTCGGCGGCGCGCGCGCTAACGCGCTCAAAAATCTCCGCTACGTCGAGATCGAGCTCCGGAGGAACCGTCTTTAAATCGATCAAAATCGAATCGCGCGTCCACTTCGCCAGGAGTTTCGGAGAGCCCGTCTCCAGCGCCGCGACAAGTTCCGCGGAAGACTGACCGGTGAAGCTCAGCTCCACCAATCGTGTCGGCGACGTCGGCATATTCGCGTTCGCGCAGAGCAGCGAACGCCCCGAGACGACGCGCGCGTACTCCACGCCGGGAAACGTCGCGATCATCGCGGCGAGGCGATTCGCACGACTGTCAAGATTCTCTATCGACGTCGAAAGCGTGCGCAGAACAGGAATATTCGCGAGCGCGGCGGCACGATCGTCGTAGAGCGCGAGCGTCTTCGCGAGCGCGCCGAGCGTAATGCGATCGATCGGCGCGACGCGTGCGAAGGGAGTCTCGCGAACGCGCGATATTCGATCGCGACCGCCGAAGAGCAGCCCGCAGTGCGGACCCCCGATCAGCTGCGCGCCGTCGCAGATTACAAAATCGAAACCCGCCTTAAACCGATCGGAAATCGACGGCGCTGAGGAATAGAAGAATTCCGAAAGATCGAGGAGCGGCGCAAACTCCAAGTCGGCGACGACGGCAAAGGCGCGGTCGTTCCCCTCCTTCAGCTTGAGAAGATCGGCGTCCGCGACGGTTCGCGCGTCGATCGACCAGCGTCCGAGCGCGCGCCAGATAAGACGCGTACGCGCGTCGATCGCGCGTTCGTAATCGCGCGCGTCGACCGCGTTGCACGCGCCGACCTCGCGACGCGTCAGTTCCGGAAACGCGACGAACGCGTCCTCGAGCCGGGCGCCGTCCTCGCGCTCGCACATATCGCGCCGCGCGACGACGACGTTCGCGTCCTTATCCGCGTACGCGCTAAGAAGCGCCAGCCGCGCTAGCTCCGTATTCGGAAAGACCGCCGCGCTCTCCGCGCCGCCGAGGCGCGCGAGCCGCGCGAGCGCGTCCTTACCGCGACGAACGTCCTGACGGCGCGCGTACGGCGAGTCCGGCTCCGTCGCCAGCCAGACGCGTTCATGGAGCGCGACCTCCGCCAGCCGCTCGAGATCGTCCGGAATAATGCGTCCGCGCGCGTCGATTACGAGCGCCTCCGCCGAATCGATCGCCGCGTCCAGGCGCGCGACGACCTTCTCCAGAAGCTCGTTCACGTCCGGCAGACGCTGCGAATTAACCGCGTAGCGAAGCTCCTGGCGCGCGTCGTCGAAAACGCCCTTCAGAATTTCGACGACCGTCGAAGGATGAAGGCGTTGCGCCAGCGGCTTAACGCGCGGAGAATTGAGAACGTCGTAAAAGTACGTAAAGGGAAACCACGTCGGTTTTGACATAGTAAGCTCAAATAATTAAAGGAGTTATAGCGCGTATCGCGTCGTCGTTAATACTGCGTAAAAGTTATCGACGCCGGATTCCCGTCGCGCGCCGTATGCGGAAAGCGTTTCGCGTATTCGACCGCGCAGTCCCACGCGCGCGACCACTGGTCCGGCGAGAACCCGTTTCGACGACGCTCCGTTCCCTGGACGTCGTCGCTGCAGAATTCGCAGATCTTCGGGAGAAAGTCGAGCCAGCGGCCCGTATTGCGCGGACCGGGAATAATATCGCGACCCGGCTCGTCGTCGACGTACGTATTGCTGGCGACCAGACGCGTCTTCTGCTGGAGACGATACTGCTGAACGAATTCGTCGGGAAAACGAAGCAGAACGGCGCAGTCGAGATCGAAGGAATAGGCGGCGACGAGGAGCGGCTTCGTCGCAACGACGAGCGCGGGATTAGCGTCGCCGTTGCGAAACGCTTCGGCGAAGTCCTTCCATAACGGTCGACTATACGCTAAGTTATAGGCAAATCGTCTCCATATGAATTTCGGACTCCAGGAGCCGATTTCGGGCGAGAGCGCCTTAACCTTTTTTTTCGACGGCTTAACGTTCACGGGATTGCTGGAGTACGCTTCAATCGGCATGGCAAAACCTCCTCGCTCAACGGGTAATACGATTAAAACCGTCGCGCTCTCAAACGTCGAGTCAGACGGCGCGACGATACAATCCCAAGGTATTCAATATGTTATACGCTTTATCTACGGTCGCGCGTTACTCTTTCGGTTCGCGCGGCGTAACTTTCGTCGTGCCGCCGCCTCGGAGCGAGAGATCGAACGGCTTGTTCGTCGCCCAGGAACCGCCGGTAAAGTCGGGAAATTCTATCGGTTGCGAGCCGTGCGTTACCGACCACAGACTCAGCGGCGTCACCGCGCTCCACGTCGCGCCTTCATAGACCGAAATATTCAGCGGCAAACCGTTGTGGAGCGAGTCGATCAGCTGGTAGTCGCAAATGAAGTCCATGCCGCCGTGACCGCCGAATTTCACCGCGTTCTCCGCCAAGAATTGAATTAGTTCCGGAGAATATTCCTTTTCGATCTCCTTCATTTCTTCTTCGTCGAGAGGGCGGTCGTGCTCGAGATAAATGCGCGCAGGCTCGGGGTACTTCTGAACGAACCCCTGCGTGCCGCTGAGCATATGAATCCGCGAATACGGACGCGGAGAGACGCGGTCGTACTGGATCTTAATGACCTTCCCCTTCTCCGTGCGCACGAGCGACGTGTTCATATTGCCCGTAAAGGACGCGCCCGCAAACTGCTTATGATACTCGCTGCCGCGCGCGAGAATCTCTTCAAAAACATGACCTGTCGAGAAGTCGTCCGTCTCGACCGACGTCAGGAAGTTCGGCTTGTCCCCCGCGTTAATCCGCATCGCCTGGCAGACGGGTCCGAACCCGTGCGTCGGGTAGCGATTACCCTTATTGAGCGCGCCGACGGCGAACCGATAGTATCCGCCCTTCTTACTGAGCGGCGGCATGGGTTCTTCGAAGATGGTTTCCGCCGGAAAATAGTGAATATAGGCGCCCTCGCCGTAGACGAGTTCGCCGAGCGCGCCGCGCAGCGCCATATTGATCGTGAGCGACTCGAAGAAGTCGAAGCAGCAGTTCTCGAGAATGCCGCAGTATTTCTTCGTGCGTTCCGACGTCTCCACGAGCTTCCAGCAGTCGGCGAGCGTGTACCCGAGCGGAACCTCGCACGCCGCGTGCTTACCCGCCTCCATAACGGCGCTCGCCATTTCGGCGTGCAGATACTGAGGGGTCGTAACGTAGATCAGATCGAGGTCGTCGCGTTCAATGAGCTCGCGCCAGCTATTTTCGTCGCGGAAGTATTCGTCGGGCGCCGGGTAGTCGACGCTCTTGAGCCACTGACGCGCGCGATCGATCGGGTACTCGTAGCAGTCGGCGATCGCCTTAATCTCGACGCCCTCGAATTGCGCGAGCCGCTTCATCGAGGCGAATCCGCGATTGCCCATGCCGATATAGCCGACTCGAATATTGGAAATAGCGGGCGCGGCGTATTCGCGCATATTAAAGGCCGAGCGCCGGTCCTTCATAATGAGCTTCGTTTCTTCGACGTCGTCGCGCAGATTCTTCTCGGAACCGTACGCGTTCGCCGCGAGCGCGAGCGCCGAAAGCCCCAAGGCGTTGCGGAAGAAATCGCGTCTTGTACTCGCCATGTCTCTTGAACTCCTTTCTCGTCGCCGTCGGAACGATTCGACGATTGCTATTATTACCGCGTTAGGGCGTGGCGCGGCTCTCACCGATAAGAGCGCGCCCGCAAACTACTCTCTATTATAATCAGAGAAAAACCGTTTTGCAAGAAAACTTGCCCTGCGGCGCTCGCAAAACGACACGATAACGACCTCTGCCTATTTTAGCCAAAACTCCCAAATTAAAACCAAAAGCGCCAAGAACGCCAAAAAGTCCCCCCTCTGAGAATGGGCAATCCGAAAAGTATAGTTTTCGGATTTTCTCGATCCGAAACGTTCCAAGCTCTATTTTAACTAGATATGAGCTAAGATCAATGAAAATCGGCCACATTTTGGCTTATTTTGGTCTCAAAAATGATAAATATCTCGTTTTTTACGGGCTCCGAAAACTATGACATTTGGCGTCGAAAAAATGATTTTTTAATCGGGAAAATAAGACGTTCAAAGAATAGCGGACGCGTCGGCGTCCATGCCGGAACCGTTATTCCTCGGGCTATTCGATCGAGAAACGTTCCTAAATTGGAGCGCGTCGCTCCGCCGCCGTCCCTTGTTCATGAACGTCGCCTCGTTATGCCGCCTACCCGACAAGTCAAATCGAAACAACGCGTCGCCGACTTCGGCGAAGTCTTTACCGCTCCGCGCGAGGTCAACGCCATGCTCGACCTCGTCGCGTCGGAATTCAAACGCGTCGACGCCACGTTTCTCGATCCCGCGTGCGGCGACGGCAACTTCCTCGACGAAATCCTGCGCCGCAAACTGGCGTTCGTCGAGGAGGTCTCCGCTTCCGACGCCGAGTACGAACGGAACGCGCTCATTGCGCTCGGGTCGATCTACGGGGTCGAGATTCAGGACGACAACGCGCGGGAATGTCGCGCGCGACTCCTTGAAATCTGGCGCGAGGCGTACGACGGGAAGCTCGGCGAGAAAGGATCCGACGTCGCGCGCGAAACGGCGGAGGAAATTGTCGCGCTCAATATTGTGCGCGGCGACTTCCTCAAGTTGCAGACCGTCGACGCGCAAGGACGCGATACTGGCGAACCTATTTACATGTATTCGTGGAGCTATGGGAAAGGAAGAATGACGAAGAAACGCGAACGATTGCAAGAGCCGCCGAAAGACGCGCAACAAATGTTATTCGACAGGCAAGCCGACGAAACGCCCGAAGAATCCGAAAGCCAAACGTCTGAACCGCGAGAGGAGCCGACGACGCCCGAAGCGCCCGTTAAGAAATCGCGGCGCGCCGCTTCCGACTCCACGAAAAAGAAAACCAAGACCTCGAAGAAAACGGAGCCGGAGCCGGAACTGGAAAAAAACGTTTCCGAAGCGACCTCGCCCGCGCAGGCGGTCGAAATCGTGCCCAAGGCGACGCGAGAAACGCCCGCTGCCAGTATGACGTCGGAACGTTTCCCTTTCCGATTCGACTTCGTCTACGGCGGTTCCGCGAACGTTATCGAAATGACCATGCCCGTCGTAAGGAGGCTTCACAAGCTCATTCAAGAACGCGGCGCCGAGATTACCGATCGCTGGGAAATCGAAAAGGCGCGCGAAGATTTGCGCGCTATGCAGGAGATGATTACGATCTTCTGGTCTAATCTTGCCTTGCCGAAAGATAAGAACGTAGACGCGCTCGTCGCAAGCGCGCACGACGCTTATCAATTCTGCCTCCAATGCGCCTACTCCGTACAAACCCTCGCCTTTCTCGACGACGAAGAGGTCGACGAGTTCGTCGCCGTCTTCGACCGCGTTACAAAGGCTCTTAAAGCGATTATCGATCAAGGAGTCGAAAAATGACGCAAGATAAACGACAAGACGAAATAAAAGACCAAAATGCAACGGCAACCTCGTTCGTCGAAAGCGTCGTCGGCCAGACGCACAATCCCGACGTCCTCTCGTGCCTCGCGAACCTCTCCAACGACGAAGTCTTTACGCCCCCGGAGGTCGTCAATCAGATGCTCGACGCCCTGCCGCAGAAACTCTTTCGCGATCCCAAAACGACTTTTCTCGATCCCGCGTGCAAATCCGGCGTCTTCTTGCGCGAGATCGCCAAGAGGCTCATTCGCGGACTAGAAAACGCTATCCCCGACCTGAGCGAACGACTCGACCACATCTATAAAAAGCAACTCTTCGGTATCGCGATTACCGAGCTCACCAGTCTCGTCGCGCGTCGTACGCTCTACTGCTCGCTACGCGCCGACAGCGAGTATTCTATTGCGAATTTCGACACGCACGAAGGGAATATCCGATTTCATCCGACGGACCACCAGTGGGTCGGCGGCAAATGCGCGATATGCGGCGCCGCTGAAGCGGAATTCGGAAAAAAGGCTAGACGCGAAAATAAAGATAATCACGCTTACGAGTTTATTCATCATAAGAATCCGCAGGAGATCTTTAACGTGAAGTTTGACGTTATTGTGGGGAATCCGCCTTATCAGTTGAACGATGGTGGCGCGCAAGCTAGCGCTTCGCCTCTTTATGATAAGTTTGTTGAACAGGCTAAAAAGCTTAATCCTCGATATCTAACAATGATTATTCCTGCAAGATGGTATTCAGGAGGAAAAGGGCTAGACAAGTTCAGAAATATCATGATAAATGACAGAAGATTCCAAGAGCTTCACGATTTTCCTGATACGACAGATTGTTTCCCTGGTTTAAATATTAGAGGAGGTGTTTGTTACTTTCTTTGGAATAGTAACCATAATGATGTATGTCATATTATTAACCATAAAGGTGCTATAATTATTGACGAAGACTATCGTTCTCTCCATGAAGAAGGATGTGAGACGTTTATTAGATATAATGTTGCAATTAAAATATTGAGAAAGGTACAGACTTACAAAGAAGCCACTTTTGAACACCTAGTCTCCTCAAGGAAACCTTTTGGTCTCGCCACCAATTTTAAAGAATTTACGCATACTCAGACTGCTGAAAACAAAGTAAGACTATATCGATTCGGCGAGAATGGATACGTTTCACGGGATAATATTATTCGTAACCATAGCTGGATAGACCAATACAAAGTTTTTGTTCCATATGCAAGTCCTGGTCAAGATGAGTATCCCCATCTGATTCTTTCTAAGCCCATTATAGGAGATCCTGGAACTGCCTGTACGGAAACCTATTTATTAATCGGACCTTTTTCATCTGAAAAGGAAGCTCTAAATGCATCGACTTACATGCGGACGAGATTTTTCCGTTTCATGCTACTATTGAAAAAAAGCACGCAACATATAACAAAAAAAGTATACGAATATGTACCTGAACAAAACCTCTCTGAAGAGTGGAACGACGAAATGCTATATGATAAATATGGATTAAACACTCACGAAAGAGAGTTTATAAGCACTTTAGTGAGAGAATTATAACAAGGATAGATTTGAAAGAGCCATGCAGCAAGCCTACGAATTTCCTCAAGCGTACGATAAGCGTCCGACGATCTACGTTTATTCCGACGATCATTTTCCTGGCCGTCTGAAGATCGGTTACACGACGCGCGACGTCAAGGTCAGGGTCGCGGAGCAGTATCCGACGATCCCGAAGGACGCGGCGAAGCCGTACCGCATTCTCTTTACGGCGTCGGCGGTGCGCGAGGACG
>CADCOO010000153.1 GCA_902803085.1 uncultured Planctomycetota bacterium | reverse complement strand
CTGGCGTCGAGGTAGAATGTCGACGTTAGGGCGGACGAGCGTTTTGCGCGTTCTCGTCAAAGGACGTCCGTTGGGGGCGGTTCCCCCAGTAGGGGAGGTTTGGGATAGGAAAACTTATTGACTAAGTAGACGTTTCGAAAAAATCGGAATAGAAAAACGTCGATAATCCGTATTTTCCCGAGTCTGCAACTATTGTGGAACTGCCCTTTTAAAAAGTGTCACCAGTGGCGTCACTTTTTGACTAGCGAAATTGGGTAGTATAGGATAAGTTAAACCGAACGGGAATAAACCATGTCTTCAGAACCAACAACCGAGAAGAAAATCCGCGCCGGGATCGAGCGCTCGCTTGCCCTGGTTCACCCGGAGGATCGACCGGCCCTGGAAGAATATCTACAGGAAAAGGAGTCCGCTTGGCTGGCGTCTGGGAATCCTCGCTTCTTTTTTCGCAGTTATTATCCGTACCGCTATTTAGTCGTCGATCGCAAGAGTTTCTACGACGAGGCGATCATCAGCTTCTATTGTTTTCCCGAGGAAAAAGAGGATCGAATCGAGCTCGGCTGGGAGCGCTATCGGCTTGACGAGACGCTCTATATGCTTAAGTCGGACGGTCGAATTTACTACGACGCCTATACGCGTCGGGGAATTCCGGTCGCGGATTCGCTCGCCGCGTTGTGGAATTACTATCGAACCGTCTTGCCCGAAGAGTCGAAACGAATGGACGAGATCGCCGAAGAAGCGCAGTGGGAAGGGCTCGACGAAGAGCGTCGCGCTACGCTTGCGCGGTATTTTCGCCATGAGAATCTTGGCGACGTTCTTGCCATCTACGACTTTCTCGGGAAATATAAGGCGAGTGAGGACGATTCTTTCTTCTGCTTTCAGGCGCTTCGGGAACAGTTTCGTTTTCCCCGCATTAGCAAAGAGAATTTCTTTAAGCGCTCGTCCTTTGATCTGTATTTCCCACTGGAGCCCTTTGAGTACGAGACTCCGAGCCCGTTGCCCCTTCTGAATCTCGGTATGGAGAACGAGGACGAGGACACGGGACCCGCCGACGCCATGTTGCTCTATTCCCCCGACTTGCGCGCCGTCCTGCGCGTAGGCGGCTCGGGGCTCGACGGTCGATCTCTTAAAGAGTTGGGGTCGGAGGCGACGTTTGCGCGCGAGACAATAGAAAATCGTCCGCCGACGAGCCCTGAAAGGAAATCGATCTGGCGGACGATCTGGAAGATTATCTGCGATACGTTTTCAAGACGAGCGTCCGTTTACGATTGGGATTACGAAATTATCAGCGATACGCTCGCGGATTTTCTCGCTCAGGTTAGGGGAATTGAGGCGAAAGCGGTAGAGTTGGAGCGCGCTCGCGAATAAGCGCGCCGCGCGTCGCGCTAATCGATCGTCTTATAGTCAATCCCATGCATTCGCGCCCAGCCTTCGGCGTAGCTTCCTCGATAGACTTGGAGTTTGAGTTTCTCATGGCAAGCGTCAAAGGCTTCGTCGCCGATCTTTTCTACGCTTCGCGGCAGGACGACATTCTTTAGGTCGTAACAATTGAGAAAGAGGTTGTCGGGATCGCCTTGACGCCTTCTGGCACGACGAATTCCGTTATTTCGAACCTGTTCTGAATATCGTCCTCGCCAACGACGACGGTTCCCTCGGGGATAGTCGGCGTTTCGCCGCGCGCTTTTTGCGTCGACGCCGCGAGAAGCGCAACTGCGAAAAGGACGGGGAGAATGGAAACGTTCTTTTTCATAAGTTTTCCTTCCTGGCGCTATGTTGTCGCCGACGACTTTTCGAGGAGACGTTGATTAGCGACGCTATGAACGCGGTTAGTTCAGTCGATGATTTCGTATTTTATCCCGTTTTCGCGCGCCCAGGCTTCGGCGTAGCTGTTTTGATAGACGCGCAACGTAACGGGACAACCTTCAAAAACGCAGTCGGCTATTTCAGAGACGCTCTTTGGAATCGTAGCGTGCGTCAATGAGGAGCAATTCGCAAATAGATAGCTATTTAGCGACGTAACGCCTTCTGGAATGACGACGCTTTTTAGGGACGTACATTTATAAAACGTTTCACGTTCAATTTCTCTGACGGTTTCTGGAAGAACGACTTCTTTCAGCGACGAACAACGTAGAAACGCCCAGTTGCATATTTTTACGAGTCCGCTATTGAATACGACGTTCGTTAGCGCAGAACAATCCTCGAACGCGCTCGAATCGATGGTCGTTACGCTTGAAGGAATGACGACGTTTGTTAGAGAAGCACATCCTCTAAACGCATATTTGTCTAGTTGTTTCACTCCCTCTGGAATGACGACGTTCGTTAGCGCGGCGCAGTCGTCAAACGCCATATAGCCGATTCGTTTTACCGTATTCGGAACGACGTAGGTTTGAATTGATTGTGGGCATCGGAGTAGCGTTTCCTGCGTTTTATCGAAGAGCGCTCCGTTTCGAGACGAGTAGACTTCATTCCCAGAGTCGACTTCAAATAGAGCGCTACATTTTCGAAACGCCCATTTATGGATTTTAACGACGCTTTTTGGAATAGCGACGCTTTTCATCGCGGAACATCCGTAAAAGGCGTCTTGGTCGATTTCTTCGACTCCTTCGGGAATTAGCGCGTCTTTTAGAGAAGGACAATTGATAAACATATTGCTGTAAACACGTTTAGTTCCTTCTTGAAAGACGACGCGCTCTAGAGCGTCGCAGTTGGAAAGGGAAACCTTTAGGTTGTGGAGCGTACGTGGAACGACGTAGGATTGAAGCGACTTCTTCGGAAAGTAAAGGAGAGTCTCCTTGGACTTGTCGTAGAGCGCTCCTGCGTCGGAAGAATATCCTTCATTTT
>CADCOO010000152.1 GCA_902803085.1 uncultured Planctomycetota bacterium | reverse complement strand
GCGATAAAGCCCTTAACGAGGTCGATGCTCAACGCGGCGGACGACGTAAGCGCGAGCGCGCATAGCGTCGACATCGACGCCGAGAGAACGAGGAGCAGAACGATCGCAAGGAACCACTGTGGGAGCGCCTTAACAAGCATGACCGGAACGAGCATATTGCCGTCGATTACGGTAGCCCCGTCCTTGGTTTGAACGAGCGTCTCCGCGAGAACTTCCTCGGGAAGCAGGTGAGCAAACCCTCCGATAAAGTAGGCCGCGCATCCGACGAGGGTCGCAAAGACGCAGCAGACGACGGCGCCTTTGACAATTTGATCCTCGCTCTTAATCGCGTAATACTTGTGCGCCATCTGGGGAAGTCCCCACGGCGCGATCGACGTCATAAAGACGACGGACCAGAAGAGCCACGACGGCATCGGCTTGAACGGCGCCGACTGCACCGCAGTGACGTCGCCTGACAGACGCGCCTGATACAACTGGCTCGCGCGTTGAATCGCGACGTCGACAGAGCCTTCCATCTCGCCGAAGTACGAAAGGACAAACGCGACCATACAGAGCGTGCCGAAGAACATAATCGTCCCTTGCAGGAAGTCGATGCGCGCCGCCGCTTTGTAGCCGCCTATTACCAGGTAGAGGCCCGTCGTGAGCGTAATGACCGTGAGCGCCGTCGTCATCGAGACGCCAAAGACTTCCTTAAAGAGATAGGTTAGTCCGGCGAAGACGCTCGCGGAGTAGGGTAGAAGGAAAATAAAGATCATGAGCGCGCCGACGACCTTCATGCCGGGCGAGCCGTAACGCGCTTGGAAAAATTCCGGAACCGTCGACGCGTTTAGGCGGCGCGTCATGCGACGCGTCGCGCGCCCCAGGACGAGCCAGGCGAGCAAACTGCCCACTAGCCCGTTCATTATGCCGACCCACATCGATTTGAACGAAACAAGCCAGCCGTAAGTTCCGGCGAAGCCGATAAAGACGACGGCGCTAAAGTAGGCGGCGCCGTATGAGAGCGCGAGCACCCACGGGCCGAGCGTGCGGCCGCCCAAAAAGAAGTCGTTCGTATTCGACGTTCTCTTCATGCCCCACGCCGCGATGACGAGGAGCGCGAGAAAGAATAAACCGGTAGCAATGAGCGGGAATAAACTGCGTTCCGCTCCTATAACTTCCGCTTCCGCTTCCGCAAATAGTACAAAGTTCATGACGTACCCCAATGGTAAGTTCTCAATGCGAGGTCCTTACGCTCGCGTCGAGCGACGCGAAGCGCTGCGCCTCCCCTTCTATTCTCCTGGCGACGACTCTCTATGCTGATAGGAAGCGCAATAAAAAACCGCATACGAGCGCGGCGTTCGTATGCGGACGTTCTTTTAGTTCGGTTTGATCCTGGCGATCTTAATAACGCGTCCGTCCTTATTGAGGTACGGCGTCTCGACGACCTCGACGCGATTGGCGGCGAGGAGACGCAACGCTTCAGGATACGCCTCGAATTCCGCCTTCAGGACGCGCGCCTGAAGGGACTTGCTCGTGTCGTCCTCATGAACGGGAACGGATTTCTGAACGATAATCGGACCTTCGTCGTACTGGTTATTGGCGAAGTGCACCGTGCATCCGGAAATCTTCACGCCGCGACGCAACGCTTCTTCGTGAACTCTCAGACCGTAGTAGTTCTTACCGCAGAAGGACGGAATCAGCGACGGATGAATATTGAGAACGCGATTCGTGTACTCTTTCGGAATGTCCAGCAGGCTCAGATAGCCCGCCATAACGACGTAGCCCTGACCCCTTAGATACTGATTGCAGTACGTAAAAACCTTCTTACTGAATTCGATGCGATCTTGATAGTCCGCGCTCTGAACGACTTCGATCGGGATCTTCGCCTGTTCCGCGAACTGCAAGCCGTACGCGGTCGGCGAGCTAGAAATGACGAGACGAATATCGACGTCCAACTCGCCCTTATTCCTGAGTTCGATGAGGTTATTGAGCGTTCGGCCAGTTCCTGAAATCAACACGACGATCGGCAAACTCATGGAAAATCTCCTGTAACGTAGCGTCTAATTGTTGCGTGATAAGACGATTAATGAACGACTTTGACGTAAACGGCGACGTCGGCGCCGTCGATTTTGACGTTCGTCGGCTCGGCGTCGGCGAGCGCGCCGGCCTGCAGATCAAGCGCGAGCGTTTCACTCTTGACGTAGTCGGCGAACGCCGTCGCGGCGTCGAGGAGCGGCGTCGAATCGGTCGCGATTCCAACCGCGATTCGATCCGTATAGTTGCAGTTCATCTCTTTGCGGCGATCCTGAATAACGCGCACGAGTTCGCGCGCAAGCCCTTCGGCGACGAGCTCGGGCGTGAGCTCGGTCGCAAGTACGACGACGCAGTTGGCGCCTTGCGCGGCGGCGAATCCGTCTTTGGCGAGTAGTCGCACGAGTACTTCGTCCGAAGTGAGTTCGAAAGTCTTGCCGTCGACGGTTAGGGTTAGCTTGCCGTTCGCGAGCATTTCGGCGTTAGCGGCTGCGCCGTCGAGATTGGCGAGCGCCTTCTTAACGCTCGGCAGGTCGCGTCCGAGCTTCGGACCGAGCTTTTTGAAGTCGGGCGTAACGGCGTAGGAGACGTACTGGTCGGCGCGTTCGATGAAGTTGACCTCTTTGACGTTGAGCTCGTCCTTAATGAGATCGACATAGTCGGCGATCGCGTCCGCGGCGCTCTTATCGGTAAAGACGACTTCAATTCCTGCGAGCGGTTGGCGAACCTTCAACTTGGCGCCCATACGCGCGTTGCGTCCAAGCGAAACGATTTCGCGCACGTCCGCCATTCTACGCGAGAGCGCGGCGTCGAAGTAGTCGAGGTTTGCGCTCGGGTAGTCGCACCAGTGGATGCTGGCGAGAGTCGCGTCGGCGAAAGGCGCGGTCAGCTGTAGCCAAATGCGTTCGGCAATAAAGGGCGTAAAGGGCGCGATGAGCTTGGCGAGCGTAACGAGGCACTCGTAGAGCGTCCAGTATGCGTCGTACTTCGCGGCGTTCGCGTCTCCAGACCAGAATCGGTCGCGACTGCGGCGCACGTACCAGTTGGAGAGCGAGTCGACGAAATCTCGCAACTTGCCGCACGCGGCGAAATGGTCGTACGCGGCAAGTCGGTCGTCGACGAACTGGATCGTCGCGTTCAATTCGCCGAGAATCCAGCGGTCGAGCTCGGCGCGCTCCGCGTATGGACGGAACGTCTTGCCGGTCGCGAGAGTCGCGTGGTCGAGCATGCCGCCCGCAGCGCGCACGGCGTCGAGATCAAGCTCTTTCTCCGGCGCGAACCCGTCGATCTCCTGATAGACCTTAAAGAAGGAGACGACGTTCCAGAGCCGAATCATAAAGTCCGGCATACTGTCTTTGATGGCGTTTTCGCTGTAGACGATCGAATTCCACGGCGCCTGGTTCGCAAAGAAGTACCAGCGCAACGCGTCCGCGCCGTACTTGTCGAAGATTTCCTTCGGACGACGGTAGTTCTTAAGCGACTTCGACATCTTGCCGACTCGTTTGCTGAACTTGCCCTTGCCGAAATCGTCGAGCGCTTCCTTCTCCGTGAGGCGAATGTCGGTCTTGTTCGCGTTGTTTTCGTACCATTCGGCGAGCATGAGTCCGAGAACGATGCAGTTCTTGAAAGGATGCGGGTACGCTTTCTTTTCGAACGCGTCCTTGGAATCGCCGAAGAGCAGGGTCGAGATGGCGACTTGCGAGTAGAACCATCCGCGCGTCTGGTCGATCGCTTCACTAATGAAGTCGGCGGGGAAGTTCGCGGCGAAGGTCTCTTTGGAGCCCGGGAGATGAGGATAACCGAACTGCGCGAAGGGCATAGAACCGGAATCGAACCAGCAGTCGATGACTTCTGGAACGCGTCGCATTTTGGCGCCGGGCGCTTTCGGGGAGTCGTATACGATCGCGTCGATATAGGGTTTGTGAACCTTGAGGTGTTCCCAGAGTTCGTCGTCTTTTTCGGACCACGCTTCGCCCTTTTCGGCTTTGGCGGCGTCGCGCGCCTTCTGCCAGACGTCGACGCCGGTCGCGCCGGGTTTGGCGAGGAGTTCGTCGTAGGATCCGATCGCTTCCTGATAGCCGGTTTCTTCGCAGACCCAGACGGGCAGCGGCGTGCCCCAGTATCGTTCGCGGGAGAGCGCCCAGTCGACGTTGCCCGCGAGGAAGTTGCCGAATCGTCCGTCCTTAATGTGTTCCGGACGCCAGTTAATCTCGGCGTTATTGGCAAGGAGTTTGTCGACGAACTGCGAGGTCTTAATGAACCAGCTCTTGCGCGGATACTGAATGAGCGGATCGTTCGGCGCGCGCCAGCAGAACGGGTAGTCGTGCAGATACTGCTCTTGGAAATAGAGTAGTCCGCGTTCCTTAAGAACCTTGATTATATCCTTGTCAGCTTCCTTAACCCAGCGGCCTTCGAATTCCGGAAGGTCGGAAGTGAATTTGCCGTTCGGCGCGACGGCGCAGAGAACGTCGGGTCCTTGCCCGTCGACGAAACGCGCCTGTTGCTCGCGTAGCGAGTTGAAGTCGTCCTCTCCGAACGCGCCCGCCTGGTGCACGAGCCCTGTTCCGGAGTCGGTCGTGACGTAGTCCGCCGCGACGACGCGCCACGCGCAGTAGGCGTCGCCACCCTCTTTGAGCGCGCCCTTAACGGCGCCGAGCGTCTTGTAATAGCAGTCGAACGGGGGAACGTAACGCTGATCGATCAACTCGCGCCCGCTAATTGTCGCGAGAACTTCCGCCTGGCATTTCGTCTTGCTAGCGACCGTGTCGACGAGCGCCGACGCTACGACGAGCGCGCGCGTATCCGCGACCCCGTCTTTGCCCGTAAGGCGAACGATCGAATAGTCGAGATTCGGATTGACCGCGACGAACTGATTGCTCGGGAGCGTCCAGGGGGTCGTGGTCCAGACAAGGAGATCGACGTTCTCGAAGAGCTTTACGCCGCCGTCGTTGACGAGCGGACAGCGTACAAAGACGCTAGGATCGCCGACCTGACGGTAGCCCTGGCCGACCTCGCCGGAGGACAGCGCCGTGCCGCCCTGCGCCCACCACCAGACGATCTTGTGACCCTGATAGAGAAGTCCGCGATCGAAGAAATTCTTGAGCGCAAACCAGACGCTTTCGACGAAAGACTTGTGGTACGTAACGTATGCGTTCTTCAGATCGACCCAGAAGCCGATCCGTTCCGTGAGCTCTTCCCACTGCGAAGTATACCTGAAGACGTTCTCAATGCAACGGTGAACGAACGGTTCGATCCCGAATTTTTCAATTTCTTCCTTCGAGTTCTCCGCGATCAGCCCCGCTGCGACCAACTCCTTGCCGACCTCGACCTCGACCGGCAGACCGTGCGTGTCCCAGCCCGCCTTGCGCTCGCAAAAGTAGCCCTTCATGGTCTTATAGCGCGGATAGAGGTCCTTAATGGCGCGTGTGAGGCAGTGTCCCGGGTGCGGCACGCCGTTCGCGGTCGGCGGACCCTCGTAGAAGACGAAGGAGCCGAGCTTCGAGTCGCGTCGGCGTTTGAGGGACTCCTGATAGACGTTCAATTCACGCCACCGCTCGATAATACGCGTCTCTTGTTCCGGAAAATTGGCGCCCTGAGACGACGCGCTCGAAGCGCTCGCGTCCGCGTTAAAAGAATGATCGTCCGACATAATTAAACTCTCGTCGCTAAAAAAACACAAACCTCGCGCAATCCCGCGCAACGTCGACCGCGACCCGTCCCGCGACAAGTCGTTACGATACGTTCGTTCTATTGTATCGCTTTTCGACGCGCTTAAAAGGGGCGCCGCGTCCCTTCTTACTCTAATCGCGGATCAAAATGGACCTCGACTTTGCCGAAACCAATTCGCGCGGCGATTGTTTACTTTTTTCAGTCGTTGGGATATAATAGCGCGTAGTTCGTTCCTGTGCGGATCGCGGCGAAAGGAACGCAACCATCGGAGATTCGAAAATGACCAAAGACACGGAACGAAACGAGAACGAGCAAGACGACTTGAATTCGACGACGGTCGAGTCGAAGGGCAAGGGGGAGAGAACCGAAAAAAAGGAGAACGCCGAGAATAAGGGGAAAGAGCACGAAGACGCCGAACGCGTCCTGTCGCCGAGCGACCATATGTTCCACGCGGCGCATCTCAGCAAACGACTGGCGGTCGCCTTCGTTAAGAACCTCTTTCCTGACAAGGTCAAATTCCTACAAGTGAATAAGCTCACGATTGAAGCGAGCGATTTTTACAGCGACACGCTAAAGAAACGCGTCGCCGACGTGATCTATACGATCCCTTTGCGCAACTCGACGAAAGTCGTTAAGGTCGTGCTGATCCTCGAGCATAAAGGTCAGAGCTCGCCGAGCGAAAACAAGGCGACGTTGGCTCAGATCTTTACGTACGTCGGCGAATTCTGCAGACGCGAGGCCCGCGAGGCGCAGGAAGATTCTCAGAAGGTAAGCCCGCAACCGATTCCGGTCGTCGTCTACACCGGTTCGGACGAGACCCTCGAAGAACTAACCTGGAGCGATTCTTTTGGACTTCCTCGTTGCTTTGCGGAATATGGGATTGCTTTTCCCGTCAAATTCGTCAATATGACGAGTCTGCGCCTCAAAGGCGAGCTTCCGCAGGAGCCGTTCCTCGAAACCATGTACGAAATCATGACGCGCCACGACGCCGCAGAATTTGACGGTTTTCCCAGGATCGCGTTCCGCGCGCTCAAGCGAATCAAACGAAAGTGGACGGCGGGAGAAAAAAGCCTCGCTCGCGAACTCGTCTACTTTTTTAAGGAGCAAGCGCGCAGTTTGCGCGTCAAACTCGAAAAAGAAGATGTTCAAGCGCTCATTCAATCGGGCAATCTGGAGGAAAATATGGAAAACGACGCTTTTTATGAGTACTTTGCGCCAAAAGCCGAACAAGCTGGGATCAAGAAGGGAATTGAACAGGGGATTGAGCAGGGGATTGAACGGGGGATTGAACAGGGGATTGAGCAGGGGATTGAGCAGGGGATTGGAATCGGGGAACAGAAGAAAGAGGAGACGATTCTTCGGTCTCAGAGGGAGGCTGTTTGTTCGACGGTTCAAAATCGTTTTGGC